>JAPLJQ010000592.1 GCA_026388495.1 Deltaproteobacteria bacterium
CCGAAGCTGACCGAAACCTCATTGATCCAGATGAGTCCCATATCATCGCGCCCCCTCTGCCTACCTACCGGCAATGCCCGCTTTTGTAAAGGATAAGTTGCCTCCACTACCGCCACGCAAGCGTATTCACCTCAGGCCATCCACCAGCAAGGTGACATGCAGGTTACTTGCTCTGGAGCAAGTGAAGCGGCTTCTGTTGGAGGAGGCAGGATCTATCCTCGAGAGCCAAAACCGGGCAAAAACCTGGCAGGAAAATGGAGGGTATGCTCGTTAATTGATTAATGATAACAATTAGTTAAAGCACTTCGCGCGGCGAAGTTGCATCTTTTATACGGTGACGCCTTCGAGCAATAGGGACAAATGGAAGGGGCGCAACGGAAGAACAGTTTGAAATAATTTTGCAGGGTAACGCATGCTTGCCGTCATTTCTCTCCTCTCTCCCGGATTACTTGTTGAGCAATGGCCCGGTCTGCAATCTTCTTCCGTTGAATTTTTGAATTGCCGGTTTCAGGGAAGTGTTCCAGGAAAAATAAATCTTTAGGCCGTTCAAACACCGGCAGTTTTCCGTTCACAGAATTTTTGAAATCGGGGGACTCATATTTTCGGGGATCAGACGTTTCAATGATCAGGACAATCTTATCACCCAGCCGGGCATCGGGAACTGATGAGACAATGAACCGGTCGGAGATGACCTCCTCAAGCTTTCTTTCAATGATTTCGGGGTTATATTTTATTCCCCCGGAATTGATGACGTTGTCAAGCCTGCCCAGGACTTCAAATTCCTTCTTGTAAAAAATCCGTACGATATCCCTGGTTCTAACCAGACTATCCGCTATATCGGGGGCGTCAACAACCAGGCAATCGTTTGCATCCTTATCGATCGTTACACCCGGCAGTATTGTGTAATAAGGTGAGCGTTCCGCGCCGTTCAATCTGCGCAGGGCAATGTGCGAGACGGTCTCCGTCATGCCATAGGTTGAGAAAACTTCATTGTTAAGTTCCTTGATCCCTTCTTCAAGAGGAGCGGGTATAGCGCCGCCGCCGATAATAAGTTTCCTTATCGATTCAATCTTTTTTTTTCCACGGGGATTATTTAAAATATTATGGACTTGCAGAGGAATCATCGCAGCAAAATCAAATCCATCCTCCAGATTTTCTAACGGATTTCCTCGCGGCTCTATTGCCGTAAGGTTCAGATTTCCCACCATGGAACGAACAAGCATCATCTTCCCGGCGATATTGTCTGAAGGCAGGCAGAGCAGCGCTCTATCGCCTTCTCCCAATCCCAGATAATCCAGCGTCATGCGGGCGCTGTTGACCAGCCGCTTTTTTTTGATCCTTATCGGTTCGGGTGGGCCGGTGCTTCCGGAAGTGTGGACGATAACAAAATCGTCGTCATCATACCATTCGACGATGAATGCCAACAGCGATTTATCCCAGTTTGCATAATGCGGATTTCGCAGCTTGTCCCGACAGCAATCTGCCAGCGCGAGTTTGTCGTGCCACAAGGCGGCGAGATTCGTGATTTCAGTCATTCAGCAATGATGATAGGTCCCAGGTTTTATGACCGTCATGTTTTAATTCGGCATTATCTATGTAAAGAGGAGAATCGAAATTGTTCACAAATAATTGACCGGTTCCAAGGCCATGGTGAAGATCGCACCGGAGGGTGGAAGTCCATTGGGCAATGGCGTTCAAGCCGATGTTCGATTCGAGTGCCGAGGTAACCCACCATCCGATATCCGACGCGTCGGCAAGTTCGATCCACTCGCTACACCCTCTGAAGCCGCCATGCAAGGACGGTTTAAGAACTAGAAATTGCGGATGGATATCGTTGATAAGTTCCTGTTTGTGATTCCATGAGTCGATTCCCGTTAATTCTTCGTCTAGGGCAATGGGGAGAGGACTATTGGCACATAACCACGCCAAAAAATCCGGTTGTCCCGGTTTTACCGGTTGTTCGATCGAATGGACATGAAGCGCTGCCAACGCATTTAATCTATCCATCACTTTTTCGGGATCAAAAGCCCCGTTGGCGTCAACCCTTATTTCAACGTCCTCTGCCTGATATTCCTTCCGTATTTTCTTGATGAGCGAAAGTTCGGCGTCAAAATCGATGGCGCCCACCTTGAGTTTAATACAGGCATATCCCTCATTCAGCTTGTTTCGTATCTGTTCATCGAGGAATTCGGGGCTTCCCATCCATACCAATCCGTTAATCCCGATTCCCCGCGTTCCTTCCGTAAACCCATTACTATAAAAGATCTTCGTTCCTTTATTCCGGTAATCAAGAAACGCCGTTTCCAGTCCCATCCTTATCGACGGAAATCCCACCAGAGCATCGGGCGTCAAATCGCAATATCGTTCAATATTTATGCAGGTATCAGCTAATTTATCTGCAAAACCTGTGTCCAGCTCCGGGCTCAGACCCGGTAATGGTGCGCATTCTCCAAGGCCGGTTTGCAGTGGGTTGTCGGTATCGAAAACGGATATGAACCAGCTTTTCCTTTCCGTGTAAACACCCCTTGATGTTCCTGCCGGTTGCTTGAAACGGAGAATGTACTTTTTATAGGCAGCCTTAATCATAAACTCAAAATCAATCCGGTTCCGAATAAAATGGAAAATATAAATGTGGATAGCGAAAGCTTTTTAAGAAAAGGGTCAAGCCCCGGATTATCCTTTGTATTTAATATGGCATTCATGTCGCAGATGAATATCGGAAAAATTAGAAAAATCACCAGTTGCCCTGCCGATATAAAATTTAATGCGGTAAACCCTGCCGCGCCGAGCAGCCCCGAGGCAATAAGAAGCGAATGGTAAATTTTTGCTCTCGCCAATCCCAGCCTGACGGCGAGGGTTATTTTTCCGCAACGCTTATCGTTTTCTATGTCCCTCATGTTGTTAAGATTCAATACCCCCATGCTGAACAGCCCCAAAACGGTTGCCATCAAGGCGGCGCCCCAGGAGAGTTCATGCCGGTGAAGAAAATAGGTGCCTAAAACCCCAGCCTGACCGAAGAACAGGAATACCGAAATATCGCCGAATCCGCTGTAACCGTAAGGATTTCTGCCTAGCGTGTACGTCAGGGCGGCCGCCACCGAAACCAGGCCAAGAAGCATAAAGAAAATGTAATAATTCCAGGAAAGCCCCCCAAGCCCTTCGCAGATAAGCCACATCCCCGTGAAGATGCCGACGATCGCTGTGGCGGCAATCCCTTTTCTCATCTGCGCGGGTGTTATCGCCCCCGACTGCACGGCGCGCAACGGACCAACCCGACCGGTGTTATCCGTACCCTTTACGGCATCGCCATAATCGTTGGCCAGATTGGATAAGATTTGCAGAAAAACAGCGGTCAGTGAAGCCAATATAAACACATGTAAATTGAACGCACCATCGAACCACGCCAAGGCGCTTCCGGTGAGGATACTCGACAATGCCAGGGGCAACGTCCTCAGCCTTGCCGCTTCAATCCAGGAACGAATACTTTTTACCATCATGGAAACTTCGGGTATTTATGAAAGTTTGGGGCTCTCTTTTCCAGAAAAGCGTTTTTACCTTCCTGGGCTTCTTCCGTAAGGTAATACAGCAGCGTCGCGTTTCCGGCAAATTCCTGCATCCCCACCTGTCCGTCGAGGTCGGCGTTCAGCCCCAGTTTTATCATCCTCAATGCCATCGGACTATGGACCATCATTTCTTTTGCCCAGGTGACAACTTCGTCTTCAAGTTTGTCGAGCGGCACGATCTTGTTGACCATACCCATTTCCAGCGCTTCCCGGGCGGAATATTGCCGGCAGAGGAACCATATCTCACGGGCTTTTTTCTGGCCGACCATGCTGGCCAGATAGGAGGAGCCGAAGCCGGCGTCAAAACTGCCAACCTTTGGCCCGGTTTGGCCGAAAATGGCGTTTTCCGATGCGATGGTCAGATCGCAAACCACATGAAGGACATGTCCGCCGCCGATAGCGTAACCGTTGACCATGGCGATAACCGGTTTTGGCAACGAGCGTATCTGTTTCTGGACATCCAGCACATTCAACCGGGGAATGCCGTCTTTCCCGATGTAGCCTCCCTTGCCCTTGAGATTTTGATCGCCTCCGGAACAAAATGCCTTGTCTCCCGCCCCGGTAAGAACCACAACATTAATCACAGGGTCTTCTTTGCAGATGCGCAGGGCATCACTTATCTCCAGGGTCGTGGTCGGCCGAAATGCATTCCTGTACCTTGGCCGGTTAATGGTTATCTTCGCAATGCCCTGCCAGTATTCGAAAAGGATGTCTTCGTATTCCCTGATCCGTTTCCAGTTCCTTTTTTCACTCATCATATGTTCTTTTCAGACCTCATAAATATATTTGCTTCAAATAATTAAAATATGACTTTAATATTTCGGCATTTTGTTCTGTTGGGGTAACAACTTCGAGTATGGCCGGTTTGGTGAAATCAGAAGTGTAAAGCCATGTTAGACCCTCTGTAAGCTTTTCTTCATCCGTTGCCGTAAAACAATCCAAATGGTATGCCTTCGCAACATTTGCCGCCCGATAGCTGTGCCTTGCTTCAAAATGTGTTTCCAACTCGGGCATGGCCGACGCTCCGTCAAGAAACCTGAAAATTCCGCCCCCATAGTTGTTGATGACAATTATCCTGAGATTATTAGGCAGGTACTTATTCCAGATAGCGTTTGAATCGTAGAAAAAGGCAAGATCGCCGGTTATTACTGTGGTAATTTTATCCGTCGCATAAGCCGTTCCGGCGGCTGTGGATACAACCCCGTCGATGCCGCTGGTACCGCGGTTCGACATGAATGTGATGTTCCTGTCGTAGGTAAATAGCTGAGAATACCGAACGGGTGTACTGTTCGACAAATGCAGCAACGAGTGGTCCGGCAAATGATTTATAATGATTTCGAACGCCTTCAGATCGGAAAATTCACATTTCCCCAAAAAAACATTGTGCCGTTGCCGAGTTATGAGATCGAGGTGTTTCCACTTGTTTCCATAATCAGCTTTGCCGGGAAGGATAACATCTTTAATACAGGTGAAAAAACGTACAGGATCGATAGGAATGATATCCGTAAGAGACTGGAACGTATCGATATGTTCGCCTGATCGGGAAAAGTGACAGTGTGCCTTCGGTTTATTTCTTCTTAGAAAGGCTTTAATCTTCTTCGAGACGATCTGTCCGCCCAGCGTTATCAGCATGTCTGGGGCATAATCGCCTTCTGCTTCGATCGCTGATAAGACATTGTCGATGTGGGAAACAAGGTTGCCGCCCTTGAGATTCGACGTTGTTTCCGTAAGTACGACCACGGAATGATCTGCCGCCAGATTGTTCAAAAGCGCGTTTAATCCGTTTACAGGGGGCATCTGTCCGGCGACAATCATTTTGTTTTTACTTTGATTCCAAAGCGCGGCAAACTTCTTTGCGGTGACATCCGAAGGCGTTCCTGTTGCCCGATGCAGATTGACAATTCTTGGTTTTGGCAATTGCACGTCAACCAATTCGTATAGCGGTTCGGAAAAGGGGATATTGATATGCACCGGGCCGAATTCCGGATGCACCAGATCGTTGACGGCTTGGTTGATAACCCTCGCAACGTACCATTCTTCGTCAGCGGTTTCGACTTTATCGATCAGGGAGTAGCTGCTCCGGATATAGTTGCTGTAAACATTGTGTTGTCGGATGGTTTGGCCATCGCCTTGATCGATCCATTCCGGTGGGCGATCTGCCGTAAGGATCAAAAGGGGGATCTTCTGGTAGTATGCCTCGATGATGGCGGGCGAATAATTGAGCACCGCCGAGCCGGATGTACAGGCAATCACAACGGGTTTCTGCATCTGGACGGCCATGCCCAGGGCGAAGAATCCCGCACTCCGCTCATCCACAATATTCAGGCATCTGAATTGATCAATGGCAGTAAAGGTATTAATAAGCGGGGCGTTTCTCGATCCCGGAGAAAATACGATGTCATGTATTCCCTTTTCGATGAGAATCGCCGCCAGGTGCTGAACGCTCTTTTTCGTTGATATCATGTTAATTATTCTTGATAACGGATAACAAGGGTTTTGCCTTGTGGTTGGTTTCTTCCCACTCGCTTTCCGGCGCAGAACTGGATGTGATGCCTCCTCCGACATAGATAACGGCGCGATCAGCCAATATTTTCATACAACGGATATTTATAAACAGCCGCAGTTCATCTTCCATCTTCCAATTGCCCAGAAAACCGCAGTAGTATTCCCGATGGTGTTTTTCGTTGTTCAGGATGTATTCTTTTGCCTTTTCTTTCGGGAAACCGCAAACGGCCGGCCCCGGATGTATTGCATCAATAAAGGATGTAAGCTGTTTGTCGATTTTATCACCGGAGAACTCAAAAGTGGTTTTAAGATGAGCGACATTGCCCGCATATTCGGTAACCGGGCCTGTTTGCGAGTAGTTTTCAATTCGAAAGGATTTTAACTGGTCTGCAATAAAATCCGTGACAATCTGCTGCTCCCGTTTCATTCCTGCGGACCATTCTATTTCATGACACCCTCCGTTCACGGGCACGGTGCCGGCAAGGGAAACCGTATGATAGGCCCCGTTTGTTTTCATCAGCAACAATTCCGGCGTTCCACCCATCCAGATGCCTATCCCCGGCAGGTAAACAAGATAAACAAAAGTACTATCGACCTTCTCCTTCAACTTCATAAGCAGATTTCCGATAGTGAGACCTTTGGAAATATTTGCAGATATGGTTCTGGAAATGATTACCTTGTCGAATTTCTCGGCCTTTATCTGATCAATCAGCTTGTTTAACGATTTCAGGTAGTCCGGCTTGCTGATGTCGCAATTAGCCGCTTCTGTATGCTCAGAAGTCAAGAGCTTATCGGCTGATAAACGATCCTGCAGTCCGGCAATGGCTTGAAATCCTTTCAGGTGAATATCCGGATCAATAATAACCAGGGGATAATGATCGGAAATTGAAAAGGGGGCAAAGACAAACCCCTTGTTATTATTCAAGTCACTGAAAGAATTTAATTTATGGATATTGCTTGTTTGCTGTAAAATTATTTCCGGTTCCCTTTCTCCGGGATAAAAAAATACAGCAAAAGGATAGGGACGGTTAATCAGATGGTTAATTGTATCGAGCAGCGCGTTCATACGCATCACCTTCATATTTATCCGGTGGGCAAGCGCTTCATCCATCCGGACAGCCGATACGTCGGCGATCATCATACCGTGCGTCGTGTTTGTTTGATTTGATAAGAGCTTGCTTTTTCGTCGCGGAAGTATAGGGAAGAGTGTGTTGTGTGTCAAGCAAAAGCAGTCGAATATCCGAAACAAGGCCGTCATCCCAGGATTGAATGACTTTCACCGGAGAATTCCTTTCAGGGCAGGTTATTCTCTAAATCATAGCATGGATAACGGTTTTCAACCAGTTGAAAACGCTAAATAACATTCTAAAA
>JAPLJQ010000254.1 GCA_026388495.1 Deltaproteobacteria bacterium
ATGATCTGCCAGGGGATGATCCACAACCGCGCCTGTTCATCCATAAAAACCGGCTTCCCCTCATACAGTTCCTTATCCAGGTTGTCATACACGTTCCTGCCGCTGTTGAGTGAAACTTCTCTCTCCGACGACATACCGCCCAATAGAATGCCGACTCTTAACCTTTTCATAGATAGAAACCTTTAAAAAATCTTAAAAACCCCAGAAAAATGCGACACCGCTGTTGGGGAAAACCCATTCATTGTCGCTGATTCGCAGCTTTACGGATTTTCCCTTTTCGCGGGTCACTTCCGGATAGGGTTGCTTTCCGGAAAAAAAACTAACCTCTCTTACGTATTTGAAGTTAATTCCCTCATAATTGAAGGATATGTCCAGACCTCTTGTGGGATATACAAGATAAACAGAAAAAATGTTATTACTTTTCGATTTCTTTGTCAAAATTTCAATTTCCACCCGGGCCGGTCTATTCAATTTTTTCTTAAGCTTATCCTCACCACACCAGACTTCGTAACCCCTCGCGGTGTTTTCCGTTCTGATTATCGGGATGTCTTCATGATCGATGCGGACACTGTTGACCCTGAAGTCTCTTTCCATGACGAGGTCTTCCCCCCGATTCAGGAGCCACCGGTATTCACATTGCTTGTCCTCGAAAAAACCCGCCAGTTGCTCGTCGTTCAAGGCACACCCAATCATAAAAATTGGATTTTTCAGGGTTTTGATATATTCGATGTGGGTTGTCACTTTAAAATAATCCCCTGTCAACGGGTCTGATAGCACCTCCTGCCTCGGAAATTCTGAAACACGAATATCGTACCTGAAGTTGGTTCTCAGCTCCAGTTGACGGTCTTCTTTACCGAAAAGGGTTTCAAACATCTCATAGTAGATGGCATCGCCCAGTTCCTCATCCCTTGCCCGGGTCTGAAAGCAATACCGGATGATGTTGTCGATCCGGGAGATGGATTTCTCTTCGTCAGGGATGAAGATTCTCCTCAGTCGGGGTTCCACGGTGTCGGTTTTTCCCTTATGGAAAAATATTCGGGGGGCTCTCTTTCCCAGGGCGCACAAAATTTCATAGCTGATGGTATTCAACTTGGCGGCGAGGTCATCCGCAGAGATGCATTCCTGTCCCTGGCGTCCCATCAGGACAACTTCATCTCCGATCTGGCAATCAGGGATATGTGTGACATCGAGGGTGCACATGTCCATGGAAACCCGTCCGATCACCGGTGTCCGCCTTCCCCTGATCAGCGCCTCTCCCCGGTTGGAAAGAATGCGTCCATAACCGTCGCCATATCCGACGGGAATCGTTGCAACCTTCGTCGGTTTATCCGTGATATATGATCTGCCATAGCCGATGCTGTATCCTTTCGGGAATTCTTTGATCAGAACCACCCTCGTTTTGAAGCACATGACGGGGTAGAGACTGGCCTTTGTCTTCGTTTCCGCTGACGGATAGATGCCGTAAGACATGAGGCCGGGGCGCACCATATCGAGATGGAACTCGGAAAAATTCAGGATGGCTCCACTGTTCGCCATGTGTTTCACGGGGATACGGATAGCTTCCCCATCAAGTTTGTCGAGAAGCTCCCTGAAAAGGGACCACTGCATCCGGTTATAATCCTCCATGACTTCACTGGAGGAGAGGTGGGTGAAAATGCCTTCCAGAGAGAGGTTGGGGAGATCAAGAATCTCCTTAATCATCTTGAAGGCTTCGTGATGCATCGTTCCACCCCTGCCCATTCCTGTATCCACCTCGATATGGATGGGCACTCTGATGGCTGCCTTTTTACCTATTTTCTGAAGCTCCCTGGCAAAGCTGAGGTCCGAGACCGACGGGACCAGATTGTATTTAATGATTTCGTTGATTTCTGAGTTAGTCGAAGGACTCAGGATGAGGATGGGTGCTGTAATGCCGCTGACCCGGAGTTGTACCGCTTCGTCCGCGTTTGCCACTCCCAGCATGGCCGCACCATTCTTCAGGGCGACATTGGAAATCTCGATTGCCCCATGGCCGTAAGCGTCTGCCTTGACCACCTGAAGAATCCTGACGCCGGAGCCCACAAGCCTTTTCATCTCCGCCCAGTTTCTTGTAAAGTGATCGAGATCGACCTCAACCCAGCTTCTGTATTTCTGGTTTTCCTTTAACGGCATACTGATTTTATTTTCTCGTCATGGTGAACACACCGTCCCACTGTCCTTCAGGCGGATTCTCTTTAAGTGTCTGGCACCTTTCAATGTAGAGGTGTGTAGATGGATCATAAGGTTTTATCTCCAGAGCCTTCTGGAAGCATTCAATGGCCTCATCCCACAGGCCCTGTCTGTATTTTAACAGCCCGTCTTCAAAAAGACTGACAAAATTTCCCCATTTTTCGGCGTCTTTCTTTTCTCCCATGAGCTCGAAGATCCTGACGGGAAGTTTTTTACCCTTAACCCTGACTGAATCCAGTTCGCGGCAGAAAAGAACATCCTTGACGGCTTCATGGGTATATTCACTGATGACGATATTTGTCCCATACTCTTTATTGATTCCTTCCAGTCTGGAACCTAAATTAACACTGTCACCCATGACAGTGTAGTCGAACCTCATCTCCGAACCCATATTGCCGACCACCATGTCACCGGTGTTAACGCCCACACCGATGTTGAGAATGGGCCTGTCCTCCTCCCCCCATTTTTTCTGTAGTATTTTCAGCTCCTCCATCATGCCTAATGCGGTTCTGCATGCCCGCAGAGGGTGGTCCGGCTGGTCAAGAGGGGCGCCAAAAACAGCCATGATGGCATCACCCATGTATTTGTCCAAAAGACCGTCATACTTGAAAACCACATTGGTCATGGCTGTGAGATACTCGTTCAGTAAATGGACAAGCTCTTCCGGAGTCAGCTTCTCAGATATCGACGTAAACCCCCTGATGTCGGAAAATAGTACCGACAGGTCTTTCTTGTCACCCCCAAGTTTCAGTTTTGTCGGGTCTTTCAACATTTCGTTGATGACGGACGCAGTGAGATAAAACTGAAAAGCCCCTTTTATTTTTTTCTTTTCCCGTTCTTCTGTAATATAGCGATGAACCGTTATCCCCAGATAGATCACAATCATCGTCAGAACCGGATAAATCAGGTTCAGCCAAATGTTGAAATGGGCAAAGATGAACGTGTTTGCCGCCACAAAAAAGGCAACAATGAAAAAACTCAGGAGGATTCCCTGGACCGCTTTGAGCCTTGGAATCGCGATGCCTATGACAAGACCGAAGATAATGAGGGCACAGACATCGATGAACGAGGTCCACGCGGATCGCTGAAGAAAGTTTTCATGGAGAATATTGTCAATAACCGTGGCATGGATTTCCACTCCGGGATATACCGTGCTGAAGGGGGTTACTCGCAGGTCATAAATGCCCGTGGCCGTGGCTCCGACAATCACGATTTTGTCTTTGAAGTTTTCCGGGTTAAGCCGGCCTTTAATAATATCGGATATCGAATAATGAGGAAAGGTCTTTGCCGGGCCGAGATAATTGATCAACATCCTGCCGGTTTCGTCCGTCGGGATCTCGATATCGCCGATCCTGAGCCCCTCAATTCCGAATTCGGCTACACTCAGGGAAAGCATGGGCCAGTCGAGATATTGGAGCAGTAAAGACAGCGATAGAGGCGCGTAGTAGTTGTCCTGATATTTAATGACCAGAGGCGACCATCTGATGGTTCCGTCCGTGTCGGGGAATGCGTTAAAATAACCGCTGTTTTCGGCCGCATTCGACAGAGACTTGAGATTTGAGGCAGCCGCATAAGCGTGAACGAGGGCATATTCGTCGGGTTTTGCTTTTTCCCGGATCATCTGATATCTGGAATTGGCAACATTTTCGGCCGATACCGCAATGTCTTTTTCACTGATGTGAGCCACATCCCTGGCGTTAAGATGGAAAAAATAGCCGAGGGTAACGTTTTTCGCCCGGGCGATGGATCTGGCGAGAATCGCATCCGTATCGGCGGCCGACTTTTTCCTGCTGATCAATCCGTATAGACGTTTATCCTGTATGCCGGATTTCTTAACTTCTTTTGAAAGCTCTTCAATGGCTTTAATGCTCGAATTTTCGTCAGGTTCGGCAAAAACGATATCGAAACCTACCACCTTGGCCCCGTTTTGCTTCAGTCTGTCCACCAGCCTGGCAAGGGTTGTTCTTGGCCACGGCCATCGTCCCAATTCACTTAAACTTTTTTCGTCAATGGTTGCGATGACCACTTCTCCGCCCGACTGAATCTTCCCCCTGGAGACCATTCTCAAGTCAAGGGCCTTCAATTCCATAAATCGGAGGAAGCGAGCGTCAAAGAAAAAAAGGATCAGGGCGATGAAAATAATGATGATGGTGATTTTGAGGGGTGTTATTGAAAAAATCTTTTTCAGTCGCTCGTTCATAGGCAATCCCCTTTTTGGTTTGACGAATCATACCAAACACATTTCGAAAGTCAAGGCAAAGTAGGTCGACAGACCATCGATTTTCCATCTTAAGGGCTTGACATGGAAAACGTGTTAAGATAAAGGTCACGTTCACGAATGTCGGAAATAGCAAACATTGGAAAAGCCGATGTAGCTCAGCCGGTAGAGCAACTGATTCGTAATCAGTAGGTCCGCGGTTCGATTCCGCGCATCGGCTCCATGATAATGAAGGGGTTAGGTGAATAGCCAGACCCCCTTTTTTTCATTGAGTTTTTTTACCTACGGTCTGATATGCATGTGGTGATTTTAATCTTTTTGTAAGGATCCTTACTATTCAAATGTGGTTCGATACACCACGTTGTTCTATTAACCTGCCGTCCGTCTTAGACGGGCGCGATATGTTTAACGAAGATAACGCTGAGATTCAAATGCGGCGGTAGCTTACGGGTTGGTATCACCCAGACCCCAGACGTACATATCGGTTATCTTTATCAGTACCCCTGACACGATATCGGATGGATGGCGACACGGCTTGAATCTTTTCCCCCCATACCTGGGGAAAAAATGATGCTGTTGTAAATTATGATTGAAAATAAAAACTAATTTCGTTAACTATATCTATCGGGTTGTGTCCGCCCCCCTTTTTTATAACCATGCGCATCCGGACAGTTTCTTTTGTTGTGATGGAGCCGCGGGTTGATGGCCGCGATTTTTTTCTTAAAGAAGAAATTCAGTACGTGTACGGAATCTGAGCATTCAATCATTGTTAGCTCGTTTTTGGATCAGAAAAAGTATCTGTTTCGTAATGCCTCTGAGACAGGCACATTACCATGATTGGAGTGAGGGATAAACATGTTTACTTTCTTGAAGAAGCTCTTTGAAAAGTCATCTCCGAAGAAAGCCGCCGGCGAAGCCGGTTTGGAGAAAAAGCTGCCTATGAGCGGCAACGGTTCCATGACCTACCCCGGAGGGATGAAATTCGTAGGAGAATGGAAAGACGGCAGGTGGGAAGGACAGGGTACCCTCACCTACCCGGGAGGCATGACATACGCCGGTGAATGGAAAAACAACAAGATGGACGGCTCCGGGACCGTGACCTTTCCCGATGGCGCCCAATATGAAGGTCAATTCCGTAACGGAGAATACTACGGACATGGGACCATGACGTTTTCCAACGGTAAAACCTATGTCGGAGAATGGAAGGACGGTGAACAATGGGGCGAGGGGAGCATGACCCTCCCCGATGGAACGAAGTATATCGGACAGTTCAAGCATAACAGCTTCAACGGCCAGGGCACCATGTATTTTCCTGATGGCCGAACCTATGTAGGGCAGTTTAAAGATAGTCATTTCCACGGACATGGGGCCATGACCGAGCGCGATGGCATGCATTATGTTGGAAAATGGAAAGAAAACAAAATGGACGATAAGGGTACCCTGACATATCCGGACGGACGAACCTATGCGGGTCAATTCAGGGATAACCAGTTCAATGGTCAGGGAACGCTTACGGAAACAGATGGAAGAAGATTTATCGGGCAATTCAAGGATGGGAAGAAAAACGGTCGAGGAGTTCTGACCCATCCCGATGGGACGGAATTTGCAGGCGAGTGGAAAGACAATGTCATGAGCGGTTCCGGAATGGCCCGTTTCCCCGACGGGCGTTTTTATGAAGGGCGGTTCCAGGACGGCGGCATGAACGGCCAGGGCGCCATGTCTTTCCCCGACGGGCGGAAATGTATAGGTCAATTCCGGGACGGGTTAATGGAAGGCCAGGGTTCTGCAACGTTTCCCAGCGGGAAGGAATACACCGGCCAATGGAGGAATGGTCTGTTTGACGGCCAGGGTACCATGGTCTACCCCGACGGGGGCAAATATGTGGGACAATTCGAAAACGGCATGATTCACGGTCAGGGGACGATGACCCGACCCGATGGACAATATACAGGACAGTTTAAGCACGAAAAGAGACATGGCCACGGGACTGTAATATTTACCAATGGGGCCAAGTATGTGGGCCAGTTCCGGGATAATGAGTATCACGGTCAGGGAACCATGACGAGCCCGAGCGGGGAAAAATTCATTGGGGAATGGAAGGACGGCAAGTTTATTGAGGTGGTCCCCGGTGGCTCCTATCCTGATTTGAAAATTTGTTCGACTTTCGAGGAAGAAGGGGAAGTCATAGAGCCAAGCAGTTGAATTATCTTGTTATTCCGTGGCTTTATGATATCCTGCCTTGATGGCGTCTTTTTCGGAAGGAAATGTGATCCGGTGATATTCCTTGACCTTGTTATAGTATTTCATTCCCGGCAGATGGTACCGCTTCGTGTCACTGTTCCCGACAACCTTCATCTCTTTTTGCGGAGGCAATGCTTTTTTCTGAGTAGGAGTGGTGTTTTTCCCCTTCGTAACATCATTTCGGGAAATAACGGGTCGAGGTGATTTTTCAATAACAGCGGAGACTCTTTTCTGCGGTTCCTCTGCCTTTACGGCGTCAGCCGGGGATGGCGGAATGCGTCCATCAGGTGGGACGGCAGCCGTTTTCGCCGTCTCAGCTAACCGCGAATCACTCAATGGCGTTGTCTCCTGTTTAGAATCCAGCAAATAGGTTAAAAGAAAAAAAGCGAGCATACCAATCGTCACGATAACTGCCAATCGGACGCCTGCTTTTGGTAAACGCCCGAAGGTCATCCTCGTCTTTCTTCCGGCAGGCTCCCTGAAAGAAGGCTCACTGTCCGGAAACAGGGATAATTGCGGGAATCTCTTCGCATTGCCACCGCAGAGGTCCCACTGCACTTCGAAACGTTGCAGGACCTCAGCCTGATTCAGACTCAGATATTTGGCATATTGTTTTACGAGCCACACGATCTGGGAATACTGGGTAAAGACATCAAATTTGTCCTCTTCAATAGCCTCGATGAAAGATGTTTTCACACCCGCGGAGAGAGCCATTTCCTGAACGGATAAATGGCGCGCTTCTCTTTTACGTTTAAGATACTGCCCCAGCGTTTCTCGATCCTGATCCATTTTATATTCCCTATACCAAATTGTCGGGAGCCTGAATTAGGCGTCTTGATTTCGTCGTCGCCAGCGGGGAAACGGCATATCCCTTCTGAAGCCCTGTCGGAGGAGCAATCATCGCTTCAGATCATCCATTGAGTGATGGAGAATATAGAGAAGGCGATCTTCTCTGTCAATATATTTTGTCTGTAAGATTGGATTGGCACCCCTTCATGGCTTCAGAGAAAAAATGGAGTAGCCGTCCCCGTCTGCCCCGGTGCATGCCCACCATGCTTCGATAAAGGTCATGATCATGTTTTCCTGTGCTTCTATATGTTCGGCAACGTCTTGAATAAATATGTCATTCTTTTGACGATAATCGTGACGGTCTTTTGTCTCCTCCTCTTCGACACGGTATAACTGTTCAAGCTGTATGGACGGAAGAATTATCTTCAGGCAGATATGCAAACATGTCTTATTCCATGAAGAAATCCCGAATAAATACATAGACAATCCCGACCATCGTTCATCATATCAACCGCTCCTTTTTAAAGTATTTGTCCGCTGTGCCGATAATACAGGTACAGTGGTTGCATTGGATGAACTCGTTGCTATCCGTTCATTAAATATAAATTGGTAGGGGGTTAAATGTCTGAGTCACTCTATTCCACTTCTGAAGTTGCCAGATTATTCAACATAAATAGAGTTACGGTGTACCGATGGGTCCGGGAAGGGGTTGTCACGGCCTTCAAGGTCGGGAAACCTTTAAAAATACCTTTTTCGGAAGTTGAGAGATTATGGACAAAATTTGGTTTCCCCGGGGAAACGTCGGGGGATGTTTTTGATCATGGGAATTGCAAACAATTCCACGCCGCTGATAAAGCCGCAACAAAACACGACAGGCAAAAACTGGTCATGGCGGTGGAAGCCGATGAGGACGGTATCAACTTCATACAGGAGACATTTAAGACGACGAATCTTAATGACGCGTGCAAATTGGTGACTTTTAAAGATACCCTTGACGCGGCGCTTGCCATCGGAAAAGAAAAACCCGATTTGCTTCTGGTCAGGGTGGCGGCATCAAACGGCCATAGTGGTGAGTTTGTAAAGAAAATCATGAATATTCATCCCGACATAAAAATAATCTTCATGACGGCTCTTCCCAAGATGGTTGATGTCGATGAGAAAAATATAAAAGAATGCCGGGTTTATTTGTCGATGCCCGTTGCAAAAACACGGCTGCACCGCGAAATCACTGAAGCCCTCGGACTGAATCGTGCGGACGGAAGTGACGGTGTTCGGAAAAAATATCCCACGGCAAGGCCACCCGGTAAATCCCCGGGTAGCTATCAAAAGAAGGGAGGTGAAATGCGTTCAGTCAGTTAACCGATCATATGAAAACGGGTTAGGTTTTTGAAAATCAATCACAGAAAAAAACAAAAGTTAAGGGGGAGGGATTCGATGAAAAAAGTTATTGCGATCATTCTGGTAGGCCTCTTTTTAATCGGGGGTGTGGCATATGCAGCTAAGGGGACGGCGAAGGAAGCCACTGCAATGGTGGACAAGGCAATTGCATACTTCAAGGCAAATGGAAAGGTAGCAGCATTTGCGGCATTTGATAACCCGAAGGGGGCATTCGTAAAGGAAGACCTGTATATCTATGTTGTCGATATGAAAGGTGATATTGTATCACACGGAGCGAACAAAAAACTGATAGGCCAGCATTTTATCGATATTAAAGACTCCAATGGAAAGCTCTTTTTCCGGGAGATTATCGATGTGGCAAAAAAGAAAGGGAGCGGATGGGTCAATTATACATGGACAAATCCCGTATCGAAAAAGGTGGAGCCGAAATCGGCGTATGTCAAAAAATCCGGCGACTTCATTTTTTGCTGCGGTATCTACAAATAGGTGTATGAAAAACGGTCAGATAGGCCTCCCGCCTATCTGACCGTCAATTTATATGAGGAGGGGGGAGTTGTCGTGAAAAAAATTATCAGAAATTTGAAGATGGCAAAAAAAATGATGTTGCTCCCGGCGGTCGTCTTCATATTCCTCATGGCTCTGTCATATGGGGCCTATGACGGGCTTTCAAATCAGAAGGCTGCCATAGAGGACATATTTAACAACCGCTTTAAAGTGTACCAGGATTCCGCGGACATGATCAAGAAAATCGGGAATGTCCACGCGAATATCTATAAGATCATCAGCTGGGTTAATGCGCAATATGACGACCAGAAGATACAGGCGCTTGCTCAAGAACAGACAGCTGTTCTGGAAAAGACCATTGTGCAGACACAGAATATATTGAAATCAAGCGCCCTCACGGCTGATGAGAAGAAGCTTTTTCAAAAGACCCTTGATGACCTATTAGAGTATCAAAAGCCGGCTATGGGCGTTGTCACTGTTGGTTCGTCCGATGCGGGCGCAGCTACGATGTTCATGGGCACCGCGGATGATAAATACCAGATTCTCAACCAGACACTGGAGGAACTCCTGGTCCTCGAGAACAAGTTGAGCAAGGAGAAGTACGATTCTTCTCTCGGTAGCTTTAATTACGTGATGAGGACGTTTGTGATCGTACTGGTCATTGCCATTATTCTATCAGTGCTGCTCAACATTTTTATTACCAGGCTCATTACCCGGCCGATCAAGGAGACCATTGAGGTCATCAAAAAAGTGGCCGAGGGCGATCTTACCCAAGTAATCGACATCGATTCAAAGGACGAGATCGGCGAACTCGCTTCATCCATCAATACCATGCGGACGAAGATGGGGGAGGCCGTCGGGCAATCAATGTCGATTTCTCAAATACTCTCGGATTCTTCTTCTCAGCAAGCCGCTTCACTGGAGGAAACATCTGCGTCCTTAGACGAGATGGCTTCCATGACCAGACAGAATGCAAGCAACACCTCAGAGGCCAACAGCCTTATGACGGCAGCCAAGCAGGCCATAGAAAAAGCGAACACTTCCATGGCCGATTTGACCCGATCAATGAAAGAAATTGCCAGCGCCAGTGAACAAACACAGAAGATAATCAAAAGCATAGACGAAGTTGCCTTTCAAACCAATCTATTGGCTTTGAATGCAGCCGTGGAAGCCGCACGTGCCGGCGAGGCAGGTGCAGGTTTTGCAGTTGTTGCCGATGAAGTCAGGAACTTGGCCATGAGGGCGACGGAGTCCGCCAAAAGCACATCGTCTTTGATTGAAGATATTGTTAAGAAAGTCAGGGATGGGGAAAGTCTGGTTTCAGTCACGAACAATGTTTTTAGTGAAGTGACAGTCAGTTCTAGCAAAGTCGTTGAATTGATGGGGGAGATTGCGGCAGCTTCTCAAGAGCAATCTCAGGGTATCGATCAGGTTAACAGGGCCGTGGCCGACATGAACCAGGTAACCCAGAAGAATGCCGCTAACGCGGAAGAACTGGCAGCTGTTATGGCTATGTTCAAGGCGGATAATCATACGGGACAGATCGAGATGGAGGAAATATCCGGGAGAAAAAGTGTCAAAAAATTGCTTCCCTTGCCATATCATGAGATACATCCTGAAAAGATATTGCCTTTGAAGGAAGAGGCTTTAACCTTTTGACAGGAGAATATTCCCGCTCACAGGTCGGGGCTTTCCGCTCAGGAAGATCGGGGTATGCGGGAGGCACATCCGGTCGTTTATGGGAGTACGGGGCTTGTATATCCGCGCTCATACACACAGCAAGCCCCGGTCCCTTCTCATGATGTCTACGGCGCTGTCTCCATCGATGCCGATTCTGAGGCATTTTTGCTGCCCGGGTTTCGCTGACTCATTGCTCGGTTGATTTTATCCTTCAATTGACGTATCGTAAATCAGATCATCAGGAAAAGGATAAAATGAGGCGACGGGATTTTATTTTCTTGATACTTGTTCCTGTTATGTGCGGTTTGCTTGCGGGATGCGGGACGCTTCCGCCCCGGTTGCAGGAATCGGGACTGAATAGCCGGTTTGACTTCGGCAACGACATGCCTTTTGATGACTATATCCGGAAGACCGGTCAGATGATCGAAAAAGCACGGGTGGATATCAATGAAACCAACCGGGCCGTTATCCTGGATGCCAATCTTCCTTTCGAGTTGATACCGGACGAAAACAAATACCCCAGAAACAGGAATAGCCGCTATGAAAAGGGCATCCTGCTCATACACGGCTTGTCGGACTCGCCCTATCTGATGAGGGCTGTCGCCAGGCATTTTCAAGCCAGGGGTTTTCTGGTCCGGTGCGTCCTGCTGCCCGGCCATGGTACCATACCCGGTGATCTTTTATGGGTCACCTATCGGGAATGGGTCCGGGCGACAGAATACGGCGTTCATCAAATGAAGTTACATGTGGAAAAACTCTATATGGGAGGGTTTTCCACAGGCGGGGCACTATGCGTCCGGGAAGCGTTGAACGACCGGGAAATCAAAGGCCTGATTCTCTTTGCCCCGGCGCTGGGCATTAAAAGCCCCTGGGCTTTTATGGCGGACTTTCTGAAGATTTTCAGAGATTGGCTGGGAGATGAGAGAGACGACAGGGATTACGCCAAGTATGAGTCCTTTACGGTAAACGCGGGTGCCCAGGTTTATCATTTAACCCGGGAGATCGACGCCGCTTTCGCATCGGGAAAACGGCTTGCCATGCCGGTCTTTAGCGTCTTGAGCGCCGATGATATATCCGTTGACGCCAATAAGGCGATAGACGTATTCAAGGCCCATATAACGTCGGGAAGGAGCGTACTGGTTCTCTACAGGAGAGGGGAAGAAAAAGACCGGGAAGATAAAAGTGGACGCATTGTATATATTGACAGCTATTTACCGGAAGAAAGGATTGCCGGTTTTTCCCATGTGTCCCTTCCCATCCCGCCAGATGATCCCCATTACGGCAAGACCGGGGGGTACCGATACTGCCTTCATTACCAGGAAGACCGGGAAAAGAGGATGACCTGTTTGTGTGACCCGCACATCTGGCAGGGCGAAATCACCGAAGAGAATTTGAAGAAATACACGGTGCGCAGACTTACCTACAATCCCCGCTACAAGGAAATGATAAGAGCCATGGATGAGTTCCTCGATGGGGTTCAATAAGTGTAAGCAGGTTAAACGGAGGCATTGAGAGCCCAGAGAGAGGGAAGCAGTGGATAGGTCAGCGGATTCCATGGGACAGGAGGAGGAACGTTGGAAGGGGAACCCAGGAAGGGGTATACTTACCGTTTCGGACCTGAGAATAATGGGACAATTGTCGTGGCAAACACGCAGTTGCTGCGCGAGAAGGTATTTAAGCTCGTCTACGATGTTTACCTCAGCAAAGGATATGACCTGCGGATTGGTCGTGAAAGCGGGCGCGGGCTTTGGTGCACGATGCATTCTTTGCATCCCGACACGATGATCTTCCTCGCGCAAAAGGCCGGAAAACCGGTGGGTGCGGTGATTGTTATTCCGGATTCGCGGTTGGGGCTGCCCTCCGATCTCATCTTTCCCGAGCCCTTGGCATCTCTTCGAGCGGATGGGAGACGGCTATGCGAGGTGTCGTCTCTCGTCGTAGCCGAAGGATTAGAACTCGGCGTATTGGAATTGCCGCTTCATCTTTGCAGGCTTGCCTATCTGACAATCGGCCATCTATTGAAGGGCACTGACATGATCGCATCTTTCATGGCCCATCATTCCGCTTTCTACTCCCGGTTTCTGCTGTTTGATGATATCCTGCCAGATTCAAGGCTGAGTCCCAAGACGGGCCAGCAGGTTCGGTTCGGGCGCCTCAACCTGGAAACGATGAAAAGCAGGTACGAGACGAGGTATAATCATCTCAACGGCAGGCGCAACCTATACAGGTGGTTCTTTATGAGCGAGGAGGAGCGGGGCGTCATACTCGAATGGCTTCAACGAAACAGGAGGCCTATGACGTCTGAAGAATTGCAATATTTCGGAACGTGCAAATCAAACATCTTGTCCGGCGCCGGTCCTGACAGCGTCGCTATCCTTATGGAATACTACAGGAAGGCCTCAGCCGTAAAGGTTCAGGTCTGAACAGTATTCCATGCAATTTTGAGCTTTATTGATATTTTGATGAGTGTCGCTTAATATGTGGGAACATATCGTTAACCGGCAGCAGGGTATTCTGAATTTTACGAAAGAACTGATTCTCGCTATCGGCAGGACGCGGGTTCTGGTGGCGGGCGCAGGCGGTAATGGCGCTGTTCTCGACTTTCTGTTGCGGGTGGGCTACCGGCACTTCACCATTGTCGATTTCGACGTGGTCGAGGCAACGAACCTGAACCGTCTTCCTTTTACCCCGGAATCCATCGGGAAAATCAAGCCGGAGGCATGGAAGGAGTACCTTCAAAAGGTCAACCCGGAATGCTCTGTCGCGGCTTACTGCCGCAAAGTTACCCGAAACGACGAGAAATGGCTCGAAGGAATTGTCGCCGGCGTGGATATCGTTGCTCTCGGGACCTCCGATATTGAGGCGAACTTTGTGATATCCAGGGTATGTCATCGCCTCCGGAAGCGGATGGTGGTCGGTCCCGGCACCTCGAACTGCTGGGTGGTCAGCACGTTCACACACGAAGGTAATGTTTCCCTCGAAAGGATCGCGAGGTTTGGAACGGAAAATACAGACACGCGGGATGTCGATTATCAGGCGCTTCTGCCGAAGTACATGATGATTTACATGTTTCCGGGGCGGACGGAGAAACTCTATCCCGAGATCCTGCAGAAAGTACGGAACGGGGAAATCCCGCCCAGGAACTGCAAGATATTCGTTTCTATGGTAAATGCCGCTTCCTGCTGGGAGATTGTGAAGAACACGGCGGTGATGAACGGGATCGCTCTTGAGAACACGAAAATCGTGGAATTTCCCATCATACAGATATTCGATCCATTCAAGGGGAGCGCCTATTATTACGATGCCGCCAAGGACCGGATCGGCATACCAAACTGGATGACCGAAAGAATCAGCTGGCACCCCGTGATGAGGTAATTTGTCGTGTTTTTCAAAGGGTTCACTTGACGGTTACAACCGGGCAGTGGGCCTCCAGGATCACATACTGGGCATTGGAACCGAAGATGAATTTCCCGACTTTTGACTTTTTCGCAACTCCCACGATGATTTCATCGGCTTTATTGTCATTCGCGAATTGAACAAGGTCGTCGCCGGGCAACAGTCCCCGGATCAGCAGATGCGTTTCGCAGGGGATCTTTTCTTCTTCAAACTGGGATTTGATGTATTCCAGTTCATGTTCCGTATTTCTGATTTCCTGAACCTGTTTTTCGGATCCTTTTACCATGGAGGTCAGGACATAGACTTTCGCATGGAAGGCTTTTGCGTGAACTTTGGCCAGATTCAGAGCGTTTTTTGCCGCGTTGGATCCATCGTAGCCCACCATAATCTTCATCATCGCTTCCTCCTTTTACACCCCCGGTTTTCTTCTTAATGGTAACATTCCTTTATAGTATCAAGCCCATAAACACTTTATATTGCTTTATTTTCTATTGTCAAGAAAATTGAAATGTTTCGGATTCATTCCTGTAGATACATGTCATGAGATCTGTCTGATTACCGCCTCAGACTGAATCGCCCTTTTAGTTGACGGAGAGCATCGTAATTTATATAAGTACTCTGGTTAACGTTGCGGCGCTTTGCCTCGTCTTCAACAAGAGGTTTTACGAGGGCGTCATGTTTCATCATGAGTCGGTTTCATAGCATATCCGGCCAGTTTATACAATGGTTTCATAATGCCTGAACGGAGAGCTTCGCATTTGAGAAACATTTCCCTTTGTGATAAACAATATACGTTCTCAATATTTACACGGCTCAAAAGGACGATAATTCCCGTGGTATTCTTTCGAGAGGTATCACAGAATGATCATGCGCGTCCATATGACTTCCAGAATCGGGAGTGGCTTCGAAATTTGTCTGGCAGGAGTGGGGAAAAAGTTGCTTTCTCTTAGACCTTTTGGTATCTTCATGCACGCTTAAAAAATTGCCGGGAAGCAAGATAAAGACCCGGAAGCCCCGCCCTGAAGGCGGTAGGCCTCATTCAAAGATATCAGAGCAGGAATAACGTCAGAGGACAGGTATGGCGGACAGAATAGAAATCGGCTTCAAGGAAGGGATAAGGGACGCCCTCGGGGATAAGATCAAACGAAGGATAATCGAACATCTGCAAATTGCTGTCGATAGGGTAAGAACCATTGAGGTTCATACGGTTGACGGTGATCTGACCCACGGGGAACTGGAAAAAGCCGCGACAGGGCCTCTTTCCGATCCGATCATTCAGGAGTATGCAATCAACAGGGGGCTGGCCGACCGGTTTGACTGGATGATCGAGGTGGGATTCAGACCGGGAGTCACCGATAATGTGGGAAAGACCGCGAAAGAAGCCATAGCGCTTCTTCTGGGAATATCATTAGACCGGCTTCGGGGTGTTTATACATCAAGGCAGTACGTGATCGATGGTCCCATCGGCCGGCACGATGCGGAAAACATCGCCTCCAATCTCCTTGCCAACGAACTCATTGAACGATATGAAATTGTTGATGGAAAATCATGGGACCCTCAGAAGGGAATGCCTCCCCACGTACCACGTGTCTTCGGCGGGGATCGTTTATCGGTTGAAAAGATCGATCTGGATGTAAGCGACGAGGCACTTCTCAAAATCAGCAATGAGCGTGTCCTGGCCCTGAATCTCGCCGAGATGAAAACCCTGCGGGATTATCTGGGGGATGAGGCGGCATTGCAAGGGAGGCGTAAAGTCGATCTTGGAAGAAAAATGACCGACGCGGAACTGGAATGTCTTGCCCAGACATGGTCCGAGCATTGCAAACATAAAATATTTAACGCCCGGATCGTTTACGAGGACGAACACGGCGCATTCGAAAAGATTGATTCCCTTTTTGATACCTATATCAAAGGATCAACGAAAAAGATCCGGGAGCGCATGGGGAAGGATGACTGGTGCATCTCCGTTTTTATTGATAATGCCGGAATCATTCGGTTCAACGATGAATATAACCTGGTCTTCAAAGTGGAAACCCACAATTCTCCATCCGCACTCGATCCCTACGGAGGCGCCCTTACGGGTATTGTGGGGGTCAATCGGGATCCCTTCGGCACCGGAAAAGGGGCGAAACTGATCTTCAATACGGATGTCTTTTGTTTCGCGCCTCCAACCTACGACAAACCCCTGCCAAAACGGATTATCCACCCCCGGCGCATCTATGAGGGGGTCCGGGAGGGTGTCGAGCATGGCGGAAACAAGAGCGGCATCCCGACGGTCAACGGAAGCATCGTGTTCGACGAGCGATATCTTGGGAAACCCCTGGTCTATTGTGGAACGGCGGGTATCATGCCCGCCGTTATCCAGGGACAGCCATCTCACACGAAGGAAATTCATCCGGGTGATCTGATAGTCATGACCGGCGGCAGAATCGGAAAAGACGGCATTCACGGGGCAACCTTCTCTTCAGAAGAACTCCATGAAGGGTCTCCAGTCACGGCTGTCCAGATCGGTGATCCCATTACCCAGAAAAAAATGACGGATTTTCTTCTTATCGCGAGAGATCGGGGGTTGTATCGGGCGATAACGGATAACGGTGCCGGCGGGCTGTCTTCCTCTGTCGGCGAAACAGCACGCCTCTGCGGTGGGTGTGAAATGGATCTCAAGAAGGCTCCCCTGAAATATCCGGGGTTGAATCCCTGGGAAATTCTTATTTCCGAATCCCAGGAAAGGATGACCCTGGCGGTGGCCCCGGAACACGTGCAGACGTTTCTTGATCTTGCCCGGAAGATGGATGTGGAGGCCACCGTCCTGGGCACGTACACAGATTCAGGCAAGTTCCATATCCGCTACGGTGAAGAGACGGTGGCTTATATGGACATGGATTTTCTCCACGACGGCGTTCCCCAGATGCAGTTGCGTGCGAAGTGGTTGCCGCCGAAGCATGCGGAGCCTGATTTCCCGGAGCCTGCCGACATGGGAAAGTCTCTGAGAGCCATGCTTTCGCGGCTTAATATCTGTAGTAAGGAAGCTGTTGTTCGACAGTACGACCATGAGGTTCAAGGAGGAAGCGTGATCAAACCGCTGGTCGGTGCCTGTAACGATGGTCCCGGTGATGCGGCGGTCATCCGGCCTGTGCTGAGTTCCTATGAAGGTGTTGTGGTGGCCCACGGCATCTGTCCCCGTTACGGCGATATCGACACCTACCATATGGCGGCATGCGCCATCGATGAGGCCGTCAGGAATGCCATTGCCGTAGGCGGAACTCTTGAACGGCTGGCCGGACTGGATAATTTCTGCTGGTGCGATCCTGTGCAATCGGATAAAACACCGGATGGTGAATACAAGCTGTCGCAGCTTGTCCGGGCGAACCGGGCGCTTTACGATTATACAACGGCTTACGGCGTTCCCTGCATTTCGGGGAAAGACAGCATGAAAAACGACTATCAGATCGGTGATACAAAGATATCGATTCCGCCTACCTTGTTGTTTTCAACTATCGGCAAAATGGAGGATGTGCGCAAGGCCGTCACCATGGACGCCAAGCAGGCGGATCACCTTGTGTACGTGCTCGGCGTAACGTACCCTGAACTGGGCGGTTCCGAATGGTATGCCATGCATGGCTTTGTCGGAAATCAGGTTCCGAAAGTCCATGCGGAGAGGGCGAAAGCGTTGTATGACGCCCTGAGCGAAGCCATTCAGGCGGGACTTGTCGCGTCCTGTCACGACTGTTCCGACGGGGGGTTGGGTGTCGCACTTGCCGAGACGGCTTTTGCCGGGGGACTGGGGTTGTTCATCAATCTTGCTCTTGTTCCGTCCGAGGGCATCGATCGAAACGACACCCTTCTCTTCTCCGAATCGCAGAGCCGCTTCGTTGTCACGATTTCACCGGAAGCAAAAGACCCGTTTGAAGATATGATGAAAGATGTGGTCATCGGCTGCGTGGGCGTTGTCCTTTCCGAGGGTGTGTTGAGGATCGATGGAATCAGGGGAAACCGGATCAACGAAGATGATATTCATCTTTTAAAAGCAATATGGCAGAAGCCCCTGAATTTTTAATCGGAGATATCAGATGCCGAAAATAGTCAAGTCAATCGTCATTACGGGAAACGGAACCAACTGTGAAATGGAAATGGCCCATGCCTGCAGGCTTGCCGGTTCCGACGAGGTGGATATCGTCCACATCAGCATGTTGCTTTACGGTGAAAAGAGCCTCGACGACTATCATTTTCTCAACCTGCCCGGCGGGTTCCTTGACGGCGACGATCTGGGATCGGCAAAAGCGGGAGCGAACCGTATATTGCACGCGGGAATCGAGGGGAGGGACGAGAAACTTTACGATCAGTTTGCCAGATTCATCGAACAGGGAAAACTAATCCTCGGCGTCTGCAACGGCTTCCAGCTTCTGGTCAAGCTGGGAATGCTTCCCGGCTTCGACGGAGATTACCGAAAGCAGACAGTGACTCTGACGTTCAATGATTCAGGCCGTTTTGAAGACCGGTGGGTCTATCTCCGGGCCAACGACCAGTCGCCTTGTATATTCACAAAACATGTAGGGGCGATATATCTCCCCGTCAGACACGGTGAAGGAAAGTTTATTGCGCAGGCTGAGGATATTCTCGAAAGGTTGCACGATAATGGCCATGTCGCTATTCAGTACAGCCATCACCACTATGCGGATATCGCCGTGGACTATCCTGCCAATCCAAACGGATCCATACACGGCATCGCCGGTATCTGCAACAGCACGGGACGGATTTTCGGCCTCATGCCCCACCCGGAGGCCTATCTCCACTACACCAACCATCCCCGCTGGACCCGGGAAAAACTTCCCGAAGAGGGGATGGGGCTTGATATCTTCAAAAATGCCATCAACTTTCTCAGGGGCGCCTCGTTGTAAAATAAAAAGGGGGACATCGCCCCTGTTTTCAGGGTGTGATAATGCGGGAGCTGGCCTCCCGCTTCAGTTCCATCGCCCGCTCGACCATTTGCTTCATCGTCATCTCCATATACTCGGGAAATTTCTTGAGAGCCTCCGGCAGAGTCTTCGCCTGGATCTGACATTGAATCGGTATAGGTCCCTGCGGTGAGGCCAGTTGTGTCTGTCCGATAAAAATTGATTCGCGCCTTTTATCCCTGGTTCCGTCGGGATTAACAGGAGTAAGTCGCCGGATCCACCCCATCTTCAAGTCTGAGAAAGTCTCTTCATGGTAGAGATTTTCCTGGTCCAGCTTCATTTCGGGAATGGCGTTCGGATCGTTTACGGTCATGGTTTATCTCCTTGGGTGGTATTAAATTCACCGTACACCGCGAGGCTCATTTTAGCAAACGCATATTTCCCTCATCTCATGTAAGATCAGGGAGAGTTGTGGGGCGTAACATTATCCTCCTTAATAACTCCTTATAAATCTCTTGACAAACAGGGCTATCTATTTTAAAATTAAACCAAATCGTTTATTGTCTGGATTTTAAAAAGAGAAATCGTAGAAAGGGAAACATGAAGATATCCCTGCCCATAATTATCATTCGTGGCATAATTAGGCCTCATGACATAGGAGACCTGGTGATGGGATAGTGTTTCTATAAAAAACAGAAAATGAACAAAAATCCGTTATCAGGTTCGTCTGATAGCGGATTTTTGTTACGTGGAACTCCAATAAGGGGGGTATGGTTATGGATGCAGGGGATGTGTTGCTTTACGATACCACATTGCGAGATGGAACCCAAGGGGAGCAGATCAATTTTTCGGCGGAAGAAAAATTGAGGATCGCGCAACGTCTGGATGACGTCGGTTTTCACTACATTGAAGGCGGCTGGCCGGGTTCCAATCCCAAGGACATTCGTTTCTTCGAACTGGCCGGAGATGTAACATTCAAGCATGCCCGTCTGACCGCATTTGGCAGCACGAGAAGGCCGGACAAGAGAGTCGAGACGTGTCCGAATCTGACGGCGTTGCTCATGGCGGAGACGCCGGTGGTCACGATTTTCGGTAAAACCTGGGACCTCCATCTTGATATTCTAAAGATTTCTGTCGATGATAACCTCGCCATGATCCATGATTCCATCGAATATCTGAAAAAGAAGGGCAAGGAGGTTATATATGATGCTGAGCATTTCTTTGATGGATACAAGCATCATCCGAAATATGCATGCAAAGTGATAGAAGTTGCCCTTGCGGCCGGTGCAGACACGGTTGTTCTTTGTGATACCAACGGGGGGACTCTGCCTCATGAAGTAACGGCGATCATCGGAGAAGTAAGCGCTCTGTTTCCCTCCCGAAATCTTGGCATCCACGCCCATAATGATGGCGGTCTTGGTGTGGCCAATACTCTGGCGGCCGTCCTTGCAGGCGTTAAGATGGTCCATGGAACGATCAACGGATACGGAGAGAGATGCGGGAATGCAGACCTCATCAGCGTGATTGCCAATCTCCAGTTGAAGATGAACAGAAGCTGCCTTCCGGAAGCCTCCATCA
This sequence comes from Deltaproteobacteria bacterium, assembly GCA_026388495.1. Classification (GTDB taxonomy): domain Bacteria; phylum Desulfobacterota; class Syntrophia; order Syntrophales; family UBA2185; genus JAPLJQ01. Next base: position 20,908 of record JAPLJQ010000254.1, read on the forward strand.
GACAGTTGACCAATCTTTCCCATTATATCAGCGATATTGCAAATATTCCGCCCCTCAACTCAAGACCTTTTGTCGGTCGAAGCGCCTTCGCTCATAAAGGGGGAGTGCATGTCGCGGCCATATCGAAAAACCCGGCAGCGTATGAACATATTTTACCCGAATGGGTTGGGAATACGCAGAGGGTTCTCGTTTCCGAGCTGGCGGGAAAAAGCAACATTGAGTATAAGGCAAGGGAAATGGGTATTGATCTGGGGCATGATTCGACCATAAGCAGAAAGATCGTCCAGGAAATAAAACGCATGGAAGCGCAAGGGTATCAGTTTGAGGCCGCCGAAGGGTCTCTTTCCGTATTGTTGAAAAAGGCAACGGGTAAATTCAAAGAACCATTTAGGTTGGAAAGTTTTCAGGTCATTAACGCGAAAATAAAAGAAAATCCTCCTGTTTCACAGGCGACCATCAAGATATCGGTAGGCGATGAGGAAGAATTGACCGCTGCAGAGGGAAACGGCCCTGTTAATGCCCTTGACAATGCTCTGAGGAAGGCGTTGACAAAATTCTATCCCCGGATTCGGGAAATGCATCTGGTGGATTTTAAGGTCAGAATTCTGGAAGGAAGCGAGGGAACCGCCGCGAAAGTGAGGGTCCTTCTGGATTCAAGGGATGAGGACGAGATTTGGAGCACCGTAGGCGTGTCCGCAAACATCATTGAGGCAAGCTGGAATGCCCTTGTGGATAGCATCCAGTATAAATTGAGCAAGGATGAAATGAAAGTTCGTTGATAATCGCTTTTATTTTTTATACATTGCTGATATATGTATCTGAATTATATATACAGAATCAGATAAATGGAAAGCGATATGTATTTCTCCATTAACAGCCAGAACCCCCAGATGCGGTTAATCAAAAAAGCGGCTGAGGTTTTGCGTGATGGAGGCGTGATCATTTACCCGACGGACACCGTTTACGGCCTGGGATGTGACCTTTTTAATAAAAAGGGGATCGAAAGGATTTATGATATTAAGAGGAGAAACAAGAAACAGCCGTTCAGTTTTGTCTGTGCAGACCTGAAAGACATAAGCCGGTACGCCAGGGTGTCGGATTATGCGTACAAGACGATGAAACGTCTGCTGCCGGGGCCCTATACGTTCATCCTGGAAGCGTCGAGGCTTGTTCCTAAAATCATCCTTCCCAAAAGGCAAACCACAGGCATCAGAGTACCGGATAATCGCATCTGCCTTGCCCTTGTCAGAGAACTGGGACAACCCATCATCAGTACCAGCGTAAAGACCGACAACGGCGATATCTTGAGTGATCCATACGAAATCAGGGAGAAATTAGGACATCGTGTCGATCTGGTCATTGATGGGGGGATACTTGTTCCAGAACAATCGAGTGTAGTCAACCTTGTTGATGATATGATAGAGGTCATCCGGGTTGGCAAGGGAGATGTATCGACACTGATTTAATCAATAAGGATTTATATGAAAAGAGAAATGCTGATCAATGCAGTTCATCCCGAACAGAAAAGAATGGCCGTTGTGGATGGCGGGAAGCTGGTCGAATTCAATATTCAAATGGCCATCAAGGAACCGATAACAGGAAACATCTATAAGGGTATTGTCCTGAAAGTTGAACGGGGCCTCCAGGCCGCTTTTGTCAACTACGGCGGGAAAAGGGACGGGTTTCTTCCTCTCCACGATGTCAGTACCGAGTATTTTACAGAATCCGATGGAAAGCAAACCGGCGCATCCGGCGCCAAACATAGTCTCAAGGTCGGGCAGGAGGTCCTTGTACAGATCATGAGGGAGGTCGGTGAACGGAAAGGCGCTCTCCTGACCACTTTCATATCCTTGCCTGGCAGGTACGTCGTTTTACTGCCGAATAAACCGAGCAGCGGTATATCCCGGAAGATAGAAGATGAGGAAGATCGTAAACGTCTGAAAGGGCTGATGGAACAGATCAAGATAGAAGAAGGAATAGGTTTTATTGTGCGTACGGCGGGCATGAACAGAACCAAACAGGAGCTTTCCCGCGACTATCAACATCTGTCGAGATTATGGAAGGAAATTCAGAAGAAAACAAAAACGACTTCGGCCCCGGCTCTTATCTATCAGGAAAGCAATTTTGGCGTCCGTTCTCTTCGAGACTACTTCACATCGGAGATTTCAGAAATCCAGGTGGATGACGTGGAGACAATCAGGAAAATAAGGGATTATTGTAAAGCCGTGATGCCCCGAAGCTTAAAATTGATCAAACTTTATAAAGAAAAGACGCCTCTCTTTGATAAATATCAGCTCGAGGATCAGATCCGCGTCATATATCAGGATCGGGTGGAATTGAAATCCGGCGGATATATCATTATCAATCCCACGGAGGCGATGATCACCATTGATGTCAATTCGGGACGGGCTTCAAACAAACGGAATGTGGAAGAAACGGCGTTTAAAACAAACCTTGAAGCGGCTGAGGAGATAGCCAGGCAGTTGCGACTGAGAGATCTCGGCGGCCTGATCGTCATCGACTTCATCGATATGAGGGATCGGATACATAACGCCGATGTGGAGAAAGCCTTCAAAAAAGCGCTCAGTCTCGACAGAGCCAGAATTCAGTTGTCCCGCATCTCCAAATTCGGCATTCTCGAACTCTCAAGACAGAAGAAGCAGTCAACCATTCAGGAAATCAGTTATACAACCTGCCCCTTTTGCAAGGGGCGCGGTGTAAGACCTTCACTGGAATATACGGCGCTCACTGCCTTCAGAAAGATTGAATCGCGGGCAGTCAAAGGAGCCGTTTCCGCATTGAAAATAACCCTTCCCTATGAAGTGGCCGACTATTTGCTGAACCAGAAGAGAAGCGAAATCAGCAAGCTGGAAAATGTCCATGATATTTCCATCCATATTTCCGGTAATCCGGATACATCTTGGGATGAGTTGAAAATTGAATCCGTTGCGCGCGAACAGGTCGAAGAAATGCTTGCCCAACTGGGGGATTTCCCGTCGGAGACGGCAAAACAGGATGAAAAGGATGTGGAACCTGGCGTGGCGGCCTCTGTC
>JAPLJQ010000132.1 GCA_026388495.1 Deltaproteobacteria bacterium
AATAATTAAGTTAGAAAAAACACCACATAGGCGGCATAAAAAAGTGAAGCTGATCGGCCATAGGCTGGCCTGCATCTTGGGAGGAAACATTTTATTCTATTACACCTTTTCTTCTTCTCTGAGCATCAGAGGCATACGGGAAGCGTTCCCGGTTACTTTCATTTTCTTCTTGCATCCGGTAAATTAAATAGACATAAGGAAAATTCATGGAGAGAAATTTATCATACAAAGATGCCGGCGTTGACATAGATAAGGCGAATCTCTTTGTTGAAAAAATTAAACCACTTATAAAATTGACGACACGTAAAGAAGTTATGGGTGGTTTGGGAGGTTTTGGGGGACTGTTTCATCTTGACGTTGGAAAAATTAAAAAGCCTGTTCTCGTTTCTTCCACGGATGGTGTCGGAACGAAACTCAAAATTGCACAGATGATGGAAAAACACGACACCATCGGGATTGATCTTGTGGCGATGTGTGTTAATGATGTTATCGTTCAGGGCGCCGAACCCCTTTTTTTTCTCGACTATATTTCTACGGGAAAAATGGATGTGGCCAAAGGGGTTCAAATTATGGAAGGTATTGTCAAAGGGTGTCAGGAAGCTGGTTGCGCACTTATCGGAGGAGAAACGGCAGAAATGCCGGGTTTGTATCAAGAGGGTGACTATGACCTCGCGGGCTTCTGTGTTGGTGTTGTAGAAGCTGACAAAATCATAGATGGTTCAGAAATCCGTGTGGGGGACAGAATTATCGGCATTGCTTCCAGTGGCATTCACAGCAACGGTTTTTCCCTGGCCAGAAAAGTGCTATTTGAAACGGGAAAGCTAAGGATAGATGACCATCTTGAAGGCCTTGATCACACCATAGGTATCGAACTTCTCAGGCCGACAAAAATCTACGTGAAGTCTCTTTTGAACATCATCAAGAACTTTACCGTCAGAGGCATTGTACATATTACTGGAGGTGGATTTTTTGACAACATTCCAAGAATTATGCCCGGCTCCTGTCGCGCCGTAATTTTAAAGAAAAGTTGGGACGTTCCTCATGTCTTTTCCATCATACAGAAAATGGGTCATATTGATCGTACGGAAATGCTTAGAATATTTAATATGGGCATAGGGATGATGATCATTGTACCGGGAAAAGAGGCTGGAGAAATTATGGAATGCCTCGAGAAGCTTGGCGAACGTTCATATCCGATGGGATTCATAGAAAAAAGAGATAAAGATCAGCCGACAGTATCATTCGTGTGAAAGTTGATGAGGGTAAAAGTTAACCTGGGAATTCTTGTGTCAGGCAGCGGATCGAATCTTCAATCGATCATAGACAACATTGAAAATGGTCGCCTGGATGCGGAAATCAAAGTCGTCATCAGCAATAACACTGATGCCTTTGCCCTCGAGAGGGCAAGAAAGCATCATATCCCATCATTTGTAATGCAGAATCAGGATTACATCAGCAGAGAAGACTTCGACAGGAAAATGATTGATGTCCTCAAATCATATTCCGTAGAACTCGTCGTGATGGCGGGATTCATGAGGATTCTGGGTTCACTTTTCCTGGATGCGTTTCCAATGAAGATTATGAATATTCACCCTGCCCTGCTTCCTTCATTTCCCGGAATGCATGCTCAAAAAAAAGCTGCCGAATACGGCGTTAGATTCTCAGGTTGTACCGTTCATTTTACCGATGCGGGAGTAGACTCAGGTCCTATCATTATTCAAGCGATCGTTCCTGCCTATACTGATGACACGGAAGATACCCTTGCTGCGAGGATCCTCAAGGAGGAACATAGAATATATCCACAGGCCATACAATTCTATGCCGAGGATCGAATTGAAGTAACGGGTCGACAAGTTCACATCAGGGGCACTGATCGAGTTCAAGCCCCCCCCCTTCATAATCCTCCCTTAATCACCTTTTAACAAGATGGAACAACCTTTGTGACAGAATTCTTATAAAAGAAAATGCAAGTAATGCCGGCGTTGGGGGATCATGTACGATACAATTGTCATCGGGAGTGATTTAAGTTCACTGATTGCGGCTGTCACATCAGCATCTCGCGGAAGAAAGACCGTTCTTTTATCCAGGGATGATATTTCAGATATTCTTACGACATCCGGTTATTCATTCAACGTCGATCCCATGCCCCTTGCGGGCTTCGGACCTGATCAGACATTATCGAGGTTTTTTTCGGATCATGGGATACCACGTGCGGATGACACAAGCATTCATACATTGAATCCCGCATTTCAAATGATTCTTCCTGATCACAGAATAGAACTTTTTTATGATAGCAATGACCTTATCGGGGAACTGGAAAAAGAATTATCCCTTGAGGGAGTGGATATTCGGGGCATCTATTCATCCATGTTGAAAATGAGCGATATCATCAATACATGGATCCAGGAGAACCCCTGTGTTATGCAAACGCATTATAAACATTTCGTCATGCTTATTCGAAACTTTCCCGAAATGCTGAAGTTGAAATGGTCGTTATTAACAATGGTGCGAATCATTCGAAAGAATCCGCCTTTGAAAAAGGTCTTTGAAGCAGTGATCAATGTTCTGTCATATCTTGATACAAACGGAAATCTTTTTATGCCTTTGATATCACCGTATATCCTGTCACTTCCTCACAGGGGATTGTATTATCATATGGGTGGTAAGGGCTTGTTTATGGAGATGTTACGAACGGGCTTTTCAAATGCAGGGGGGGAGCTCAAACAATATAGTTCCATTAAGCGCATAACAACCGGTGATGAAATCAAGGTGGAAATGGAAGGATGTGAAACGGCAATTGAAATCAGCGGAAAACATCTCATTATCAGCACAAAGTCGGAAATGTTTACGCAACTTCTCTTCGATAATAAAAGGTTCGGACGCCTTCAGCGTCGTTTGAAGCGGGTTGAAAAACGTTATTATCCCTTTACATTGCATTTGGGTGTTCTTGAAAAAGGAATTCCCGAGAAAATGTCCCCTTACACTGCAATAATTGTTGAAGAAAAAAGAAACATGATGGACAGTAATATTATTTATATGGAGACGAGTATGCCTGATGATATAAAACGGGCTCCCGCGGGTAAAAGAGCAGTAAGTGCAACAATATTTTTAAAGGATAATCCATTGCATTTGAGCAGTCTTGAACTCGAAGAAAGATCAAACGCTATTATAAGACAACTGGAGACGTTCCTTCCTTTTCTGAGAGAGAACCTCGATTATCTGAATGTGGAAGTATCTATTGAATTGTCGAAGAAATATCAGGAAGTGGTAAATCAGAAGTTCCGAATGAAGAATTATTCATTTATTGGTATGGCCAGCCTGCCGAACAGAACTCCTCTGAAAAATGTCTATCTGACGGGAGGAATGTTAATGGCAGGCCTGGGTTTTGAGGGTGAAATCATTTCAGGCATTAATGCTGCACTTTTGACAATCACATAGGAGAATATGAAATATGGTTGAAAAGAAATATGATTTTACAATCCAGAGTTTGGGAAAAGGAACGATTCCCTCTCCCGTCATCGTCAGCTATTATACATCAGACAAAAGACGGATTCTGTTTAATAGTTACCTTGAGAATTATGCAGATTTACAAGCAGGCGACAGTGGTCCTCTGTCTGTTGAAGTGGCGGGACCCCGGGAAGAGATCTTTTTCGATCCGGCACAGACCAAGGCTGCCATTGCTACCTGTGGCGGTTTATGTCCCGGTATAAACGATGTAATCAGGTCTGTCGTCATGACCCTTTATTACCGCTACGGTGTTAAAAATATTATAGGAATAAAATATGGATTTCAGGGTATTATACATAAATATGGCCACCAGTTATTGGAACTTAATCCGGAAGGAGTAAAAGATATCCATACTTTCGGAGGCAGTATTCTCTCCTCGTCACGGGGAAGGCAGGATATTGAAGAAATGGTCAATGCCTTAAAACGAATGAATGTGGATCTCTTTTTCTGTGTGGGTGGAGACGGAACCATGAGAGCCGTAGGATGCATTACCGAAGAGATAACAAGAAGAAATCTGAATATAAGTGTTATCGGTATTCCAAAAACGATAGATAATGATTTGTATCTGATACAAAAAACCTTTGGGTATGACACGGCCATCGCGGAAGCGGTTACGGCGATTCAATGCGCCCATGTTGAGGCACAAGGGGCCCCTATGGGGATTGGGTTGGTAAAAATTATGGGCAGGCAATCCGGCCATATTGCCGTTGGCGCCGCACTGGCCCAGGGAGACGTTAACTTCGTATTGATTCCGGAGGTCCCCTTTGATCTGCATGGAGAACATGGATTCCTCAAGGCACTCGAAAAACGGGTGAAATCCAGTGGACATTGCGTCATTCTGGTTGCTGAAGGAGCCGGTCAGGGATTGATTCACCGGGGTGAACAAGCCATCGAGACGGACGCTTCCGGTAACCTGAGACTTCTGGACATAGGTGTGTTTTTAAAAGCGCAAATTGAAAATTACTTTAAAGCGGAGGGATTGGAAGTTAACCTTAAGTATATCGATCCCAGCTATATGATACGAAGCGTACCTGCTAATGCAAGCGACCGCATTTATTGCGGCGCCCTCGGTCAATATGCTGTGCATGCGGGTATGGCGGGAAAAACGAGTATGCTCGTAGGTCTCATAAAGGACGAATATGTGCACCTTCCCTTTCAGATAGTTACCTCGGGATCAAAGGTAAATCCGGAGGGCAATATATGGATGCGAGTTCTCGAGACA
>JAPLJQ010000232.1 GCA_026388495.1 Deltaproteobacteria bacterium
AGAAATCAGGGCGGTTGTTGACGAGGCGGAGGTTCAGTGGCGATACCACCGCCGGAAAACGGTTCTGTTTGTGGATGAAATCCACCGTTTCAACAAGGCCCAGCAGGATGCCTTTTTACACCATGTTGAAAAGGGGCTGATTACGTTGATCGGCGCAACCACTGAAAATCCCTCTTTCGAAGTCATTGCTCCGCTTCTGTCGCGTACAAGGGGCATGCTTCTCAAGCCGTTTTCCGATGAAGAGCTGTCGGTCATCATCGAACGTGCCACCCATGACCGGGAAAGGGGGCTGGGAAACCTTTCCCTGGAGATGGAGCCGGAAGCCCTTGCCCATATTGTCTGGTCGGCGGACGGAGACGCCCGTATGGCTTTGAACAGCCTTGATGCTGCGGTCACCCTCGCAAGGACGACAGATGGAAACGAAACAAGAATCACCCGGTCCGTTGTGGAAAGGGCCCTCCTGAAGAAGGCCCTGCAGTACGACAAGGGGGGAGAGGAACACTACAACCTGATTTCAGCTTTTCACAAGAGTCTCCGGGGGAGCGATCCCGATGCGGCCCTTTACTGGATGGGCCGCATGATTGCGGCCGGGGATGATCCCCTTTATATCGCCCGCCGCATGGTCAGATTTGCCTCTGAAGATGTGGGGAATGCGGACCCGCGTGCCCTGAGTGTTGCCCTTTCAGCCATGCAGGCTTTTCAGTTCATCGGCCTCCCCGAAGGCGAACTGGCCCTTGCGCAGGCCGCCGTTTATCTTGCCACGGCTCCCAAAAGCAATGCTCTCTATTCCGGTTATGGGAGGGTCAAGGATGTCATTGGCCGCACAGGGACTCTTGCCGTACCGTTCCACATCAGAAACGCCCCAACCCGCCTGATGAAAGACCTGGACTACGGCCGGGATTATCAGTATGCCCATGATTTCGAAGATGCCTATGTTTCCCAGGAGTATCTGCCGGAGAAACTGAAAGGGCAGGCCTTTTACACACCTACAAACAGAGGCTACGAAAAGATCATCCGGGAAAGACTCGATCAGTGGCGCAAGCTGCGGGAGAAGGCGAAGGAGGGGGCGTCATAATTCCCTTCCTCGCAATGACCCGTCTGGAGACTTTTTACGACCTTGTCAATATTGACGCCTTCGTAAAAAGTCGTCATTCCCGCGCAGGCGGGAATCCAGACCATACGTAAGCGTGTAAAAATACTGGATTCCCGTTTTCACGGGAATGACAAATTGAGGTAAAATTCGACTTTTTACGGGTATAAAAAAGGGGAGACTTGGAGTCTCCCCGTGTTCAGGAGGGGTTGCTATGTTGATCTCGTATAAGTTTTGGATCTTTTATCGGTTAACCATGCCCGTATTAACCGATTATTTGTCTTTTGCTAAAGGATGATTGCACGTCCTGTGCCAGGCATGAGAGACGGCAGCTAACCGCTTTAACTTAAAGGATTATTACCATAAGTCTCCGAAAGATCATGGCTGAAAAATTAAAAAAAGGGGGCAAGAAATGTCGTTCCCTGAAACGGTGCTTGTGAAATACCGTGTAACAACAACCACTTAAAAATATGACGCTTATTGTTGAAATTCGACAAAATTGTCGGATGGCGGGCTTTTTTTCATCAGAACTTGATAGTTTTGAAAAACGGCCAATCGTGTCATTTCGACCAAGAGACTGTGTCACAATAGGGGAAAATGTCATTCCTAACGAACGTGAGAAATCTTAATATGTTAATATTGCTATTCATTTAGATTTCTCGCGTTGCTCGAAATGACAAAATTCAAAGCTCTCACCTCTGGTACGGGTCGGAAAAGAAATCGTTGACTTTTAATGATGATGACATATGATGATCGCCTCTTACAGGCATTTCTCCTTAAATACTAATCCTTTCCGGGCAAGAAAGTTAAAGGGTCAATATGATGAGACGGGATGAAAAGGTTATCTGGCAACACGCATCGCCTCCACCGGGAAGACACTTTTTACAGCCCCTCTCTGTAGCCATTGTTTGCGCCGTATTTATCGGGCTTATATTGATCACGGGGCTTATGGATCTCCAAAGGCTTGATAAAACGCTGGTAAGTTTTATGGAAAACCAGGGTCTGTCTATTGTCGGCGTCGTACAGAAATTAACGCAGGAAAATCTGAACAGCCTGCGTCAGACCCAGCAGACAACCGTTGAAAGGGGGTCTGTTCCCGTGACGGCGTTTTCCCCCAAGCAGTTTCTACTTGCCGAGCTGAGAAATTTTGCCGTAGAGGTGGATAAGCAATGGAAGGCGGATCGTCTCAGCGAAGACTATTTGAGGAAGTTTGCCATCGAAAAAAAATTATGGCTGATTGCCGTCCTCAATGAACAGGGAGACCTTGTCTTTCAGAATCGCCCGTTTCCTTCGGACGTCGCCAGGGGGGATGTTCCCGTAATGGACGGGGGACGGAATATCCGGATCGAACTGCTCAGACAACTCGTTTCCAGAAAAATTCCCTTTGTTGCAGCCCAGCGCAAGGATAGAAGCGGGACCGTCATCATTGCTCTGGATCGAGAGGGACAGCGTTATTGGGCAACAAAAGTTTCCATTGAAAAGGTCATTGAAGAATTGGGGGACTCCCAGGGTCAGAATCTGATGTATATCGTGGTGATGGACCAGCAGGAAATGGTCTTCGGAAGTGTGGGGAAACTGCCTGACAAATGGGACAAAAGGGACGCCAGCATGTCCGGGGTTTTTTCGGGTTCCAGAAAGGTTGTCAGCCGGAAAATCAGTCATCATGGGAAAAGCCTTCTGGATATAGCGTCTCCTCTATATCTGGATGATCAGGTCATGGGTGTCGTCAGGCTTGGCCTGGATCGGGAGGGCATGGATAAGATTATAGTGGAAAACAGGCGAAATATATTTGTTTTTATGACCATCGTCGTCCTGATCACGCTTCTGTCCATGTGGCTTCTCTATCGTAATCAGAACAGACACCTCGCAGGGATTGTCGAAATGGAAAGGCGGCTCGAAAAAGCAGAGAGGTTATCTGCCATCGGCCAGCTTGCTGCCGGTGTGGCTCATGAGATTCGCAACCCTCTGAATGCCATCAGCATGGCAAGCCAGAGACTGAAGCGGGAGTTCATTCCGGCGGATGAAGGGAAGAACAGGGAGTTTCATGCGCTGGCCGGTGTTATCCGTGACGAGATCAGACGCCTCAATGGAATTATTGAAGAATTTCTGACATTTTCAAAAAGCCGCCGCCTCGAATTTCATGAGTACCCTGTAACGGAAGTTCTGCAGAAAATTGTCAACCTCATCCGTGAGGAGGCCACGTCAAAGGGGATTACTCTGGAAACCCGTTTTAATGATAATACGGCGACAATTCCCATGGATGTGGATAAGCTTCAGCAGGCCTTTCTCAATTTTATTAAAAATGCCATGGAATCGATTTCCGGCAGCGGTTCTATTGTGATATCCTTGGAACAGTCAAGGAAGGACCGGATCAATGTTAAAATCTCTGATACGGGCTGTGGCATGACACCTGAAGAAGTGGAAAGGATCTTCAATCCCGAATATACGACGAAGGAAAAAGGGCTGGGTCTGGGCCTTCCCCTTGCACACGAGATCGTCCGCGGTCACGGTGGAGAAATACGTGTTCTCAGCAGGCTCGGTTCAGGAACAACCTTTGAAATTATTCTTCCATCGGATCGGATGAATGATCGAGAGGCAAAAGGATAAGGGAATTGGGGCATGAAAAAATTAAGTATTCTGGTTGTTGAGGACGGCCAATCCCAACGGGAGACGCTCCGGGATTTTCTGATCAAGGAAGGCCACACGGTTGCAGAGGCGGAAAACGGCGACATTGCCGTTCAGTCCGTTTTGCAAAACCATTTCGACATGATTCTGCTGGATTATAAAATGCCCGGCATGGACGGCATGCAGGTCCTTCAGGAAGTGAAGCGCATCAATCCCGAGATAGATGTGGTGATTATTACCGCCTATGGGACCATCGAAACAGCTGTAGATGCCATGAAGGCCGGCGCCATCGATTATATTACCAAACCTATTGAGTTTGAGGAACTTCTCATCCTTGTTGACCGTGTTTCGGAAAGACGAACCCTGATCAAAGAAAATGAACTCCTCCGCCAGGAGCTTGGCGAGAAGGGGATTACAACAGACAAGATAATCTTCCGAAGCCAGAAAATGGAAGGGCTGATCAACATATCCGGACGGGTTGCAAGCAGCCGCACCACGGTTCTGATCCAGGGGGAAAGCGGAACGGGGAAGGAACTGCTTGCGAGATTGATTCACAATCTCAGCCCCCGCGCAGGCAGACCCATTATTGCGGTCAACTGCGGCGCCCTGCCGGAAAGCCTTCTTGAGAGCGAGCTCTTCGGCCATGAAAAGGGCGCCTTCACGGGCGCTTCAACACGGCGGATCGGCAGATTTGAAGAAGCAGACGGAGGGACCCTGTTTCTGGATGAAATCGGCGAGGTTTCTCCTCCCGTGCAGGTCAAGCTTCTCCGGTTCCTTCAGGAGCGCGAGTTCCAGCGAGTGGGGGGCAATCAGACGTTCCATGCGGATGTACGGATCATCAGCGCGACCAACAGGAATCTGGAGTCGAAAATCAGGGAAGGCACTTTCCGCGATGATTTATATTACCGGCTGAAAGTGGTGGTCATATCCGTCCCCCCCCTGCGAGAGAGGAGGGAAGACATACCCGTACTGATAGACTATTTTCTGAAACGTTATGCTGAAGAAAATGGCAAAAATATCAGAGGGATAACCCATGAAGCGAGAGATATTCTCCTGAAATACGATTATCCGGGAAATGTCAGGGAACTGGAGAACATCATTGAACGGGCTGTGGTGATATCCAGGGACTCTGTCCTTTCGAGTGAGGATTTACCTTTTACGGAAGATATGGTCATTCCGACGGGCACAGGCAAGAGGGAAACGGGAATGCTCCGAGGTTCCATCGAGGATCTGGAGCGGAAGCTGATCATCGAGGCCATGGAAAAGGCGGGCGATCATCAGACAAAAGCCGCCGAACTCCTCGGTATCAGCGAACGTATGCTTCGATACAAACTCAAGAAATACGGCCTGAAAGAATAACCGCTCAAAGCCTTATCGTCACCCCCCTGATATATGGGATATGGGCAAGATCTGAATTCATCTGAAAGGGGCGTCAACAGCTTTTGCCTATCCGGTCATTGAGATTTCCCGATCATACCCGGATATCAAGAATCACGGGCCTCCTTGAATGCTGTCAAATATTTTCGTAATCCAAGTTTGAGATGGGTGTAGGTCTTGCGGTCTTTTTTCGCCAGGGCCGTAGCGAGTTCCATCGTCTTTTCAAACAGCGTTTCCGGCGGATAAACGGCAGAAACGATCTTCATGTCCAGTGCCTCTTTCCCTCCCACCCGTTTCCCCGTTAACACGAGTTCATTGATGGCATGACCGTCCGGCAGGAGACGGAGGAGGTCATACATAAACGGTGTGAAGGGAATTCCGATATCCACTTCTGGAAAACAGAAAAACCCCCTGTCTTCCCTCATGAGCCGGAAATCCATTGTTGTTGCCAGAAGGGCGCCTGCCCCGTAGGCATGACCGGTGAGGCATCCCACGGTGGGCATATTCAACAGGGCAAACCGCAAGAGCAGCCGGTCAATGAGGCCGGCATACGCGGGGAAATATTCCGGCGGCCGGGTAATCAGCCATTTCAGATCAACGCCGTTGCACCAGATTTTCGGGTCGTTGCTTGTCAGGATGAGGACGGCATTGTCCGTCACGGCTTCAAGGTCATCCAGAATTTTATGATATTCTCCGACGACGTCCGCGGAAATGGTATTTGCATTGACGCCGTTGGTCAGGGTCAGGACATACACGGGGCCTTCTTGTTTCAGTTCCATGGTGGACATACAGAATCTTCCTTTCCGGTCGTTATAACCACTTTCTTTTTCTGAAGAAGAATATCATCGAGATGGCAATGGCAATCATGATTCCCCATATCATAAAATAACCCCAGGGCCATTCAAGTTCCGGCATATATTTGAAATTCATGCCGTAAACGCCGGCAAGGAACGTCAGGGGCATAAAGATGGTGGCTATAATCGTCAGGACTTTCATGACCTCGTTCAGTCTGTTGCTGATACTCGAAAGATATATGTCAAGCATGCTGGAAAGCATGTCCCGGAAGGTTTCTATGGTGTCGATCACCTGGATGGTATGATCGTAAATGTCTTTCAAATAGATACCCGTTGTTTCGTGAATCAGCGGCGATTCTGAGCGCTCAATGCTGTTGATGGTTTCTCTCAGAGGCCAGACCGACTTTCTCAAAAAGAGCATTTCCCTCTTCAAATGTTGAATGGCCTGCAAGGTTCCCATCGAGGGATTCCTGACAAGAGATTCTTCCAAAAGCTCGATTTTTTCACCGAGCAATTCGAGAATTCCGAAATAATGATCAACGATGGCGTCAATGAGGGTATAGGCAAGATAATCTGCTCCTGACTTTCTCAACCGACCTTTGCCCGCCTTGATCCTATCTCTGATCGGCTTGAAAAGATCCGTCTCCTTTTCCTGAAAGGAGATCACAAGGCCTGATCCTATAACAATACTGATTTGTTCCGGTATGATCTCATTGCGCTGATCTCCGGAATGATCAAACGTTTTGAGGACAATATAAATATATTCGCCGAAATCCTCCATTTTCGGGCGCTGATCCGTATTGAGAATATCTTCGAGGGTGAGGGCGTGCAATCCGAAGATGTCTCCCAGTTCTTCCAAAACATGCGTGTCATGAAGGCCGTCAATATGGATCCACGTGACAGAAAGGCGATCCTTGTATGGACGGCATTCAGACACTGTCCTGATATCATGCTCCTGTGACCGAGATTCGTCATAATCTAAAAGGGTTATTTTGGTTGTCTCAGCCAGTTTGTCACCGACATGAATGAGGGCTCCGGGTGGGAGCCCGGCCTTTCGTGATCTTCGTTTAACTCGTGTTGGCATATGATTCTACCTCATTACATCTGCCTGATTGTATTTCAATCAAAATCATCATGACCATGTTTAATCGCGCAACAAAGATACTTTTTTCCTGATCTTAACAACCACCTTAACCGAAGGCGGCTTCCCACCTTCAAATTGAATATCCGAAGGGAAATGGAGCCTGGGTGTAAAAGTCTGTGTTGAAGTCAATGATTTCAGATTGATAGGTTCCGTTTGTATTTTAATCCTGCTTTTGTGGAGCCTGCCCGGAACAAGTACCTTGACGGAAGACGGGATTGCCGTAATCTTCTGGACCGTTGCACGGGGATCCGGAGCGTTTTCCGTTATCACGTCGATGGGCACGGAAACACGGATGAACCTCGATGCGCCGATGGTGATCCTGCTGGGCTTGATTGCCACAACGGAGAGGTTAAAGGGGGTCCTGATCATGTCTCTTCCCAGAACGACTTCCTGTCTTCCCTCCTGGATTTGCGACAGGTTCAGGGAAATCTTCAGCGTTTCCGTGTTCAGAAGCTGAAACGCCTGTGTCGGTCCTGTCAAAGTGACCCGGGCTTCCGTTATTTTCGGTTCTTCGATGATCCATTCGGAAGAGACGTTCAGATATTCGATAGGCATGGTGAAATCACGGCGGATAGATTCTCTCTGATATCCGAACATGAGCCATAAGATGCAGGTAAGGATAATGGCGATGATCTTTTCTTTCGTGTTTTCCTTTAACCATAAAGCTATGGGTGCAGATTTTTTTACAGGCGCCTTGCTGGTATAGAAAGATTCAAGAACGGCAGCCAGAGCGGAGGCATTTGCCACTTCCCGTATATTTTCTTCTCCGGCGACAGAGATGGTTCCTTTTTCCTCCGAGACAACAATACAGAGGGCGTCTGACCTCTCGGAAAGGCCGAGGGCTGCCGTATGGCGGAGACCAAGAATGCCGTATTTCCCC
>JAPLJQ010000126.1 GCA_026388495.1 Deltaproteobacteria bacterium
CCCCGGCCAGTGGCATCTGCTGAATCAGGCGCCTTCATACATCGATTTCTACTCCACCAGCTGGGCTCAGACGGTCAGGATGGTCAACACCGGCGTGGACGCCAATCTGAAGACGGCCTGGAATCTCGGCTATACGGGCAGGGGGGTCGTCATCGGCATCGTTGACGATGGCCTCGACGGCGCCAATTATGACATCGCCCCCGGCTACCGCAGCGACCTCAGCCGTAATTTCAGCGATAATGCCGCCGTGGCGGCTGCCTCCCAGGGGCCGCTATCGATCTCGAACAACCATGGAACAGCCGTCGCCGGCGTTGCCGCCGCCCGGGGCGGAAACTTTATCGGTGGTACGGGCGCTGCGCCGTATGCGGAGATCGCAGGCCTGCGGATCAACATAGCCACGGCAACTGCCGACGATCCGCGGGCGTCAGATCAAAACTTTCTTGACGCCTACTACTGGAAGAGCGGCGTGAATCCAGACACGGGCGTCATTGAAGCGCCTCCGGAAATCCAGGTGAAGAATCACAGTTACGGCAGCGGCGCTTTTGTCGATGCTTCTCCGGATGCGAAGCTCGCGCTGCAGCGCACCGCCCGAAACGGGGTAATCCATGTCTTTGCCGCGGGAAACGATCGCGACACAAAAAGTGAAGATGCGAGCAAACAATACGTCAC
Source organism: Deltaproteobacteria bacterium (assembly GCA_026388495.1). Classification (GTDB taxonomy): domain Bacteria; phylum Desulfobacterota; class Syntrophia; order Syntrophales; family UBA2185; genus JAPLJQ01. The sequence goes on from JAPLJQ010000126.1 coordinate 670, forward strand.
GAGCAATCCGGATGTGATCATCGTCGCCGCCCTGGGAAGCGACGGAAAATTCGCCAACTACAGCGACTACGGGTCAAGCGTCTTTGTTACGGCGCCGTCCAGCCGTAGCGATTATACCGGCTTCGGCATAACGACGACGGATCGCACGGGGATGAATTCCGGATACAATGTCTATTCCTCCTCCAACATTAACGGCGATAAGGACGAACGCTTTTTCGATGTTGATTATACGAGTACTTTCGGCGGGACATCGTCGTCGTCGCCCCTGGTTTCCGGCATCATGGCCCTGGGGAAGGAAGCCAACCCGGAGATGGACGTCCGCATGGCCAAACACGCCCTCGTCGCGACCAGCACGGTTGTGGATTTGACGGATAATTCGGACGGCAGTTTCGGCGGATGGCGGACGAACGGGGCGGGCAACCGGTTTAATCCTAATTACGGTTTCGGAAACATCAACGCCGGGGCCTTCGTCCAGAAGGTGCGCAACGTGGCCTACGTGACGGAACAGACCTCCGTTACCAAGAGTGCGGCATTCAGCACGGCCATTCCCGATAACGACGCCGCCGGTGTGGATAAAACATTCAGCCTCACGGCGGCAGAGGCCGGTCAGCCTCTTGAAGGCGTGGAGGTGGGGCTGACGTTCACCCACACGAAAAGGGGCGATCTGACCGCAAAAATCACATCGCCTTCCACGATGCAAAGCCGTCTTTTCAATGCCACAACCCTTTTGGACGCCGGCAAACAGGATACGGCCTCTGTCACCGACTTTAGCTGGACGTTCCTCACCAATGCCTTCTGGGGAGAGAATGGCGCCGGCGACTGGACGCTCAATATGGCCGACGTGGGTACGGGCAATACAGGCACATGGCTGGGCTATGATGTCGTTTTCCGGATGGGGCAAATGATCATACTGACGCCGGGGGTCATGACGCAGGGCGTCGATATCAACGCCCAGTCCCTCACCCTGCTGAACCCCGACACGACGTACCAAATTCCCGCCGGAAGGACGTTTCGCGTCCGCGACAACGTCCGGGTGGATGGGGGCGCTCTCGTCGTCAACGGCCAGATCACGGAGGCGCCGGGCGCCTTCGGCAACCTGTTCAGCCTCGTATCGGGAACGGTCAGCGGAAACGGTGTCATTAACGCCTCCCGCGGTTTCTATAACAGCGGCGGCAACATCACCCCGGGCAATTCCGTCGGTACCCTGACCATAAACGGCGATTACCATCAGGGTTCACAGGGAAAACTCACCATCGAGATCGCATCCGCCTCAAGCAGGGACCTCCTTGCGGTAAGCGGTTCGGCAAATCTCAACGGTACGCTTCAGACGTCATGGACGGGAGGATATGTGCCCGCCCTCAATACGAACTTCGGCGTCTTCCTTACGGCCGCCGGCGGCGTGAACAACCGGTTCTCCAGAGTCCTCACCAATATCACCCCGACGATTATCTTCCAGCCGAAGTACGACGACGCCAACCAGATTTACTTCGTCGTGGAACGGGATTACGCCAACGACAGCCTGTCTCTTACGGGGAATCAGCGGTCTGTAGGCTCCATGCTAAACGGTATAGCCAATACGGCAACCGGTATGTCCGGCGACCTGAATACGGTGCTCAGCGCCATCGACGCCCTTCCGAACGGCGGGCAGGCGGCGGCCGCGCTGGACCAGCTTGCCCCGAAAGGAGATGCGGCGATATCGGGCATGGCCGTGAGCGGCGCCACATTTCAGGCAGGCAATATCGCAAGCCGCCTGAGCGAATTGCGGTTCGGCGTTCGCGGTTTCAGCTTCAGCGGGTTTCAATACCAGGACAGCGATTTATTCAGAACGGGCGATCGTTTGCCGGTCCTTTTGGCAAGCAGCAACGTTGTTTCCACGGATGCTTATCCGGCGGTTACCGACGAGAAATGGGGCATGTTTGTCAGGGGCAGTGCCATTATCGGCGATCAGAAGAACAGGTCGGAGCAGCTCGGCTACAATTTCACCAACACCGGTGTTACCCTGGGGACGGATTACCGTTTCACAAGCAATCTCATTGCCGGTTTGATGGTCGGCGTCAACGCCTCGAGGGCCAATCTTGACGATGCCGGCAGCAAGGTGAAAATGGACGGCATCAATATAGGCGCCTACGGGACATATTACAACAGCGGTTTTTTCGTAGACGGGCAGCTCGGCTGCGGCCTTGGCAGGTATGACAACACCCGGAGAATCGTGTTTCCCGGCCTGGACCGCACAGCCGCATCCGATCCCAGGGACGAGCTGTTTACGGCATACGGGGGCGCCGGTTATGACTTCCGCCTGGGAAACTGGGTGATGACGCCTGCCATGTCTCTTCAATATGCGTGGCTTACCGTTGACGGCTATACGGAAGCGGGCGCCGATTCCCTGAATCTCCGCGTGGACAGGCAGACGACCAGATCCCTGCAGGCAAATGCGGGGGGGAAGGTGTCATATGACTGGGAGACGAACATCGTCAGAGTGACGCCGAGCATTCGCGCCTCTTACGTGCATGAATTTTCCAATGACGATCAGGCAGTCACTGCGCAACTGGCGCAGGTCGGCATTCCCTTCTCAATCCGGACGGCGTCCCCGCAGCGGGATTTCGTCCTGGCGGGTGGGGGTGTCGCGGGCGATTTGAAGAACGGTATGTTCCTTTATCTGAATTACGACGCGCAGATCGGACAGAGCGACTATATCGCCCACAATATCTACGGGGGAGTGAGAATCCAGTTCTAATTCTGTTTCTACACCTTCACGTGGAGGATGGGAAGCCCTATATGCTTCCGCGCTGTTTCACCGTAGAGGCGGGTCTGTTCCCTGACGGTGGGTTCCCCCCGTCTGCCCCTGCCGCGCTCCTCGATGAGGTGGGAGCCGCCCAGATGGAGGGTGTGCTTGCCGTATTTTCCGCTCAGGTTGTCCGCGGCTTCATAGAGATCCCTGATCTTTTCCGCCGGCCTTTTTGAAGGGTTTGGTTCGTCGGCTCTGTCGGTCCGCCGCAAGGTGGTTGCGGGATAGACTCCGTCATTTGAGTATAAATCCGCCTGTTGATGCTGTAGCAGCTTTTGGGGTGCTTTTTGGCCATATGTTTCATTTCTGAAGCAACGGTCGTCACTTCACCGTAGTGAGAGAAAGAGCCTTTTTCGGCACTGACAATACCAATGGAAATACTCATGATGGGATATTTCCGGTCATGACCTTCCCGATTGTGCGACTGTATATATCCCGCTTCGCGATCCTCGGGATCATAAAAAGAGGGAACAATGCGATCAAATGCGTCAATAACCTCCTGACAGGTTTCTTCGATCAGAGACGGATCCATGATGCAGACGAAGTCGTCGCCGCCGACATGGCCGACGAAAATGTCACGGTGCAACGTGTTCCTGACAATGTTGAGCATGAGACGTCCCGTAATCTTGATAACTTCGTCGCCCCGGCTGAAGCCATACTTATCGTTAAAGGGCTTGAAGTGATCAAGATCGGCGTAGGCCAGGGCAAAAGAAACACCCCGGTCAAGTCGACTCTGTATCTGACGATTGATGGAGATGTTTCCCGGAAGCCGGGTCAAGGGGTTTACTTCAACAATCCGTTCGTAACGGGCGAAGCAGAGTTCAACCTTCATGGCCATATCTCTTTCAATATCCCCCTGTCGGATATAGTCTTCCACGGGCAAGGTCTTCCAGTCCGGCACCGGATCTCCTTCACCAAGGATGACAAGAACCGGCAGGTGGGCAAACAGGGGATCTTCCTTCAGTGTGTTCAACAGGCCCAGGGATTCCTGGTTACCATGGATATCCACAATGAGAATATTCGGGATCTCATTGTAGATATAATCAAAGGCGGAGCGCAGATGACTGAAGACGGTTATTTCAACGGGTCCCGACAGGGTCCTTTGCAGGATCTCCGTTACAGCGGCATTGGGAGAAACAACAAGAATAGATTCGGGCGTCATAACGTGTCGCTCGCAGAAGCGGCCCCATCCTCCAGATTGGAAAGGATATCCCGGATGTCGCCGTCAGACAGATTCACCGTCTTCCAGGCAGCGGGGTTGACGGCCGGGACAACAAGGTCTCCCGCATATCCAATTCCCTTTGCCCGTACAAGAACGTCGGATACGTGAACAATGGCCGTCTCCATGGGCCATTGTTTGGAAAGATTGGGCTGGTGGTGGTATCGAATGGCGTCACACAGGCTCGGGGGAAAATGCCATTTCTGCACCAGCCAGTGGCCAACCTCGGCATGGTTCGCCATAAAATACCGGGATTCGGCGTCATAGATGGTTGTTCCTTCCCCCTCGGCTTCATGCATGGCCTTTTCATAGACTTCTGAATACTGAAGCATGAGAACGGCCTTGCCGATATCGTGGAGGAGACTGCAGACGGAGACCTCTTCCGGTTCCTTCAATCCTTTCTTCTGAGCGATCAACCGGGCGGCAACCGTGCAGCCCAGGGAGTGCTCCCAGAGGCCGATCATGGTCTTTTCCATCAATTCAAAAACCGAAACGCCGAGAAGCAGGCCTTTGATAACGTTCAGGCCCAGAAGCATGGTAGCATGGGATACGGACGAAATTCTGCCGGGGAAGCCATAGGCGGCGGAATTGACCATCTTGAGAATCTTGGTAGTCAGGGCCGGGTCGTTTGAAATGAGTCTGCCGAGTTCCTCCAGGCCTATCCGCGGTTTTTCAAGCGTCACGGAAATGCGCCGGAGCGTGGCGGGTACCGTGGGCAAGGCATTGATCGCTTCAACTTTTCTGCGTAACGTTTGAAGATCGATCCTGTCAGACATACAACCCCTCGATGTGTTCCTTTACGATTTTCTTGATTTCGCTCATGTGCGGCTTATCGAGAACGCCGCGGAATCTTGCATCCAGCGCGGCCAGGGCTTCTTCTATGGGGATAGGCTGTTCTGAAGGCCCATCAATAAAAATCCGCTCGATACCCATACCCGCGATTCTGGAAATCAATGCTTCACTCAGAACCGTCCCTTCTCCCATGATCACCATCGTTCCCTTTGATAAAGGCTTTGCCAGTATCATCCCAGGCTGGAGACTGTCAACGGATACGCCGGGCATCATGGTGCTCCTTTCTATTTCTGATTAAGGCAACGTCTGGTGCTTTGACTTCACGACGCTAAAACAGGTTTTCTACTTACCGCATCAATGCAACTTTGTAAACATAACATGTAATTTTTTTTTGATAAGAAGTCCTTGGCATTTTATTCCTTCGGAGTTATTAATAATATTTCAGGTAATGTCTATAACGGACACATCTCTCACATGACGCTTGAAGTTCTGTAATCCCGTGATGACGTCTTCAAGGTGGGATTCTTCGACAAGGATGCCGGTTGAAGCGGTCGCCCATTTTTCGATGTCTTTGGATAGAAAATCGAAACAGCCTCTGACCATGGCCTCTGTCATATCTGAAATGCCCAGGTGGCAGCGTCCGGCGGCGGGAAGGTTAAAAACGAAATCTTTGCATCCGATGCCGTCCATGGTTTCCGACAGGAGGTATCCGCTGAGATAAAGCCTTTCGCAGGTGAGTTCGGGCAGAGCGCCGAGCCCGATGAGCAGAATTTTCGAGATGGCAAGACGCGATGGGGATGTGATAAAAATCTTCTCCATAAATGTTCCCGCAATATGTCCCCGGGCGATCTCCCGGGAAATCAGACCGTTCATGCGCCAGTCTACCAGGCCGCAGGCGCCCCTCGGCGGTCTTTCATCCATAAAAAATCCTAAAGCCAGCCCTTCCCGTTTCAGAGTATCCGGTGATTCCGTCGTAATCTTGATCTGCATCGCTCTCCTTCACGTTTTCTTTTAATTCTGAATCCTGAATTCTATCTCCTACCGCCTGAGTAGTTACAAACAAACTTATTTTATGGTATGAGTATAGCAACAGTTTTTGTTATCAACAACTCATTTTGACGACATTGTAAACGCGTCAATTTTGACGCATTCGCAAAAAGTCAAAAATCCTGTCACTCCCGCGAAGGCGGGAGTCCAGATCTATTTAATATTGCTGGATTCCCGCCTTCGCGGGAATGACAATTTGAGGCGAAATACGACTTTTTACGAACTTGTCAATTTTCACGGTCATGTAAATCGGAGGTATGATGTCTGCGGCGGATCATCTGCTTGAGTTTCTCCAGCCGAAGATGGGTTCGGAAATCCACACAGGTCCATGGCTGACCATGGATCAGTCGCGGATCGACCGGTTTGCGGAAGTCACCGGCGATATTCAGTGGATTCACACCGACCCGGAGCGGGCAAAGAGAGAATCTCCCTACGGAGGCGCCATTGCCCACGGGTATCTCACCTTGTCTTTACTTCCATATCTTACAGAGAGCAACCATCCCGACTTCTTCCAGAAGAATTATCCCGGGATGAAGATGCGGGTGAACTACGGCCTGAATAATGTTCGCTTCCCCGCACCCGTTATCGTCGGTTCACGCATCAGGGCCAGGACGGTTCTGAAAAACGCCGAGAAACTTGGTGATGCGGTGCAGATTATCTACGCAATTACCGTTGAGATCGAAAACAGCGAAAAACCGGCCTGTGTCGCAGAATTTATCGCAAGGGTTTATTCGTAAAAGGAAGAAATTTGTGACCATTGACAGGGTCATGAAAAGAAGGTAATGTGAGTTCGACTCTAAAAAGAGGTGTCTTTCTGTTAGAGAAGCTGATCACGGTGATTGCATCGGGTGCCGGCAGTGGATATGCACCCTTTGCGCCCGGGACTGCGGGCACCGCTGTGGGTATTCCTGTATACCTCGTATTGTCGCGCCTGTCCTGGACATTTTATCTGCTATCGATATTGATTCTCACGCTCTTCGCATGTTACATAGCCGGGGAAGCGGAGAAGATATTCAATGAGAAAGATGCACCGTGCATCGTGATTGATGAGGTTGTCGGTTTTCTCTGGACCATGTTTCTCGTATCGCCTACGGTGTTGCACATTTTTCTGGGTTTTGTTTTTTTCAGGCTTTTCGATATCGCAAAAGTCTTTCCCGCAGGCTTCGTCCAGAGCAGGCTTCCGGGCGGATATGGAATTGTGACCGACGATGTCGTGGCCGGTATGTACAGCAATATCACCCTCCTGCTTTTGATTAAATTCTGGGGTATTTAGCCTTCACGGTACGCTATGAAAATCGGCATATTAACCATCGGCAATGAGTTGACCAGCGGAAGAACGCAGGATACCAATTCTTCCTTTATCGCAAGGCAGTTGAATATCCATGGGTGGCAGATTTCCGTCATGATGTCCGTTGGCGATGACGGGGAGGCCATTAAAGTCGCAATCGATCATGAGCTGTCTCTTTCAGATGCGGTGATTATAACAGGCGGTCTCGGTCCGACTGCCGATGATATTACCACTGCCGCCATTGCCGGCGCCTTCGGCCTGAAACTGTACACCGACGAGTCCGCCCTTGCACACATAAAGGATCGATTTGACCGTTTGCATCTTGAATGGACGGCAAACAATGTCAAACAGGCCGTGTTTCCCGAAGGGGCTGAAACAATCCGCAACCCCGCCGGAATGGCCTTGGGATTTTTTCTGAGAAGAAACGGTAAAGTCATCGTGGTCATGCCCGGCGTTCCCTCCGAGGCGCAAAAGATGCTTCCTGAAGGGGTCATCCCCGTTCTGAAAAGAGAATTTAATGAGGCGGTCGTGCATGTCGAAAGCAGAACCGTCAAACTGTTCGGCATCCCGGAAGCCCGGGTTGATCAGATGCTTTCTGATATTGATTTCAATGGTCTCGGTGTGAGTATAGGATTCTATCCGAATTTTCCTGAGATTCAAATCGCCCTGACGGCAAGATGCACCGCGGAACACGAGGCGCGTGAAAAAGTAAAGCGGGCAGAGGAACAGGTCACCGACCGACTTCGTCCATACATTTTTGCTTATGATCAGGAAACCCTTGAGGGGCTGGTTGCCGGGCTTCTGATAGAGAAAAAACTGACCCTTGCCTTAGCCGAGTCTTGCACGGGGGGACTCATTGCGGATCGTCTGACGGATATTCCCGGCAGCTCTGCTTTTTTTGAAAGGGGCGTCATTGCGTACAGCAACCGGTCGAAAACCGACATCCTTGGTGTGCCCCAGGATGTGATTGACACGTTCGGCGCCGTAAGTGAAAGGGTTGCCGGTCTGATGGCGGAAGGGGTGAGAACGCTCGGGAAAACGGACCTGGGCATGGCGACGACGGGCATTGCCGGTCCGACGGGCGGGACGGAGGGAAAACCGGTAGGGACAGTGTATGTCGCCCTTGCAGACGGGAAAAACATCCGCTGCCGGCATTATGCTTTTCGCTGGGACCGGAGAAGGATCAAAAGCATATCATCTCAGGTGGCCCTGATGATGCTCAAAAAATATCTTACAGGCGAGAGGGAAGATGGGTGACGAAAAATCCATAAGGTCGTTTCTGGCGATTGATGTCCCTCCGGAAGTTCTGAGTGACATCAGCGGTATTCAGGCGGGATTAAAAAAAACTTTACAGGGTGCGATCCGCTGGGTCAGACCGGGAGGGATGCACCTGACCCTGAAGTTCTTCGGAGATGTTTCTGAAAATGACATAGCGGTAATTTCCCGGATCGCGGGAGAACATGTGAACGGGATCGGGCCGTTTGCCCTCCATGTGCAAAAACTTGGCGTTTTCCCGGACATTAACCGTCCCCGGGTTCTCTGGCTTGGAATCTACGGTGATGTGGGAGCCTTGGTCAACTTTCAGAAGGCCATGGATCAAAAACTTCATGGGGGCGGTTTTGCTGAGGAAAAAAGGCCGTTCAGTCCTCATCTTACCCTCGCCAGAATCAAAGAACCGAGGGGATTGATCGGCCTTGCGAAAATCGTTGAAAATAGAGATAATTATACAGCAGGGCATTTCAATGCCGGCGGACTCAACCTTTACAGGAGTTACCTGACACCGCGGGGGGCCGTTTACACGAAACTGGCCTATTTCCCTTTTGAAGGTTGACGAACCCGTAAAAAGTCAAATTTGGCCCGTTTTTGTCATTCCCGCGAAAGTGGTAATCCAGTTATTTAAGCATGTTATGGATTCCCGCCGGAGCCTGCCCTCGAAAGTACTTGTCGGGGGCGGAAATGACAGGGTGGGGGACTTTTTACGAGGGCGTCAAGGTTGAATGGCAGGATATTAAAAATGACATGGATCCCGGGTCAAGCCCGGAATGACAATAAAAATTTTGTTTTCGTAATAATGACATAAATCATTCAATAGTTTATTATCTTCTTTTTGGAGGTGGTTATGGGATCCGATTTAGACAGGGAAAAGGCAGTAGATTTGGCGATAACCCAGATCGAGCGGCAGTTCGGAAAAGGTTCCATCATGAGACTGGGGGGAGGGGAGCGGATTTCTGACATCGCCGTTATTCCTACAGGATCTCTCGGCCTTGATCTCGCCTTGGGTATCGGGGGGGTTCCCCGGGGCAGAGTGGTGGAAATATACGGCCCCGAGTCGGGCGGGAAAACGACCCTGGCCCTCCATATTGTTGCCCAGGCCCAGAAACAGAACGGTCTGGCGGCGTTCATTGACGCGGAGCATGCCCTTGATGTGGGTTATGCAAAAAAAATCGGTGTGAACACGGACGATCTCCTGATTTCTCAACCGGACACGGGAGAGCAGGCCCTTGAGATTGCAGAGACGCTCGTCAGAAGCGGCGCCCTCGATGTTCTCGTCGTTGATTCCGTGGCCGCTCTGGTTCCAAAAGCGGAGCTTGAAGGGGAAATGGGAGATGCGCAGATGGGTCTTCAGGCAAGGTTGATGTCTCAGGCCCTGCGCAAACTGACGGGCAGTATCAGCAAATCCAAAACAACGGTTATCTTTATCAACCAGTTGAGAATGAAAATAGGGGTTTTCTTCGGCAGTCCGGAGACGACCACGGGCGGTAACGCCCTCAAGTTTTACGCATCCGCGCGTCTGGACATCAGAAAAGTCAGTTCCATCAAGCAGGGTCAGGACATCGTCGGGTTCCGGACCCGGGTCAAAGTGGTGAAGAATAAGATGGCGCCGCCCTTCCGTGAGACGGAATTTGACATTATTTTCGGAGAAGGAATTTCGAAAGAGGGCGACATTCTCGACCTTGCCGCAGAAAACGGCATTGTTGAAAAAAGCGGGGCCTGGTATTCATACAAAGGTGACAGACTCGGTCAGGGCAGAGATAACTCAAGGATCTTCCTCAAGGAAAATCAGGACATTCTGGAAAGGATCGAAGAGGATGTCCGCATGAAGGTGGGCCTGAAACCGAAGGCCCAGGAAGATAAGCCATGACGGGGGATGATACCCTTCAGGAAAAGGCAAAACAGAAGGCCTTCAGGCTGCTGGCAGTGAGGGCGAGGAGCGAGAAGGAGCTGAAATCGAAACTTAAAGAAAAGGGTTTTGATGAGGCGATTGTAGGAAAAGTTACGGAAAGGTTGCGTGAACTGAAATATCTGGACGACAGAGCTTTTGCCGGGCAATGGGCCAGGAATCTGGGGGTGAACAAACTTTTCGGCGACAGGAAGATTGCATTAGCCCTGCGGGAAAAAGGAATTTCGCCGCCGTTAATCGAAGAGGCAATAGCTGGTCTCCGCAATGAAATAAGTGAAACCGAAGCCATGATGACATGGGTCCGAAAAAAGGTGAAATCTCAGAGCATTGTGAAAATGGATGGCGGATATAAAAGAAGGCTGGCCGCAAGTCTTATGGGGAAGGGTTTCCCTCTGGATTTGATTTTTGATACCCTAAATCGATCAAAGGAGGAATGTGTGAATGACGGGGAGTGAAATCAGGAAGAAGTTCCTGAAATATTTTGAGGCCAACGGACATACGATTGTACCGAGTTCATCGCTGATTCCGAAAGATGATCCGACGCTCCTTTTTACCAATTCAGGAATGGTGCAGTTTAAAAACTGTTTTTTGGGTTTAGAGGATCGGGGCTATACGAGGGCAACAAGCTCGCAAAAGTCCGTCCGGGCAGGGGGGAAACATAATGACCTGGAAAACGTAGGCTATACGGCGCGCCACCATACCTTTTTTGAAATGCTCGGGAATTTTTCTTTCGGGGACTATTTCAAAAAGGAATCCATCTTCTGGGGCTGGGAATTTCTTACGGAAAACATGGGGATTTCCAAAGATAAACTCTGGATCACGATTTATAAAGACGACGATGAAGCTTTTGACATCTGGCATAAGACCATCGGGGTCCCAGCGGAGAGAATCGTCAGAATGGGGATGGAGAGCAACTTCTGGATGATGGGCGAAACCGGCCCCTGCGGTCCCTGCTCTGAGATCCTTTATGATCAGGGGCCGGGTGTGGGGTGCGGTCGTCACGAATGCAGCGTGGAATGTGATTGTGACCGTCATCTGGAAATCTGGAACCATGTATTCACCCAGTTCGATCGCGACAGGGAGGGAAACCTTAACCCCCTTCCCAAGCCCAACATCGACACAGGCATGGGCCTGGAAAGGCTGGCGGCTGTTGTCCAAGGGGTGAGCAGCAATTACGATACGGATTTCTTCCGCCCCATAATCCGGTTCGTGGAGAAAATCAGCGGCAAACATTATAAGGAAAACGAAGAAAACGACGTTTCCATCCGGGTTATTGCGGACCACAGCCGGGCAGTGACGTTTCTCATCGGTGACGGCATTCTTCCCAGCAACGAAGGGAGGGGTTATGTCCTGCGCCGGATATTGAGAAGGGCTGCCCGCCACGGCAAGCTTCTCGGCTTGAACCGCCCGTTTCTGAATGAAACGGTGTCGGTCGTTATTGAGGAGATGAAGGATGCCTATCCGGACCTGATCGACAAGGAATCCTATATCCGGAAAGTTGTCGTTAACGAGGAGCAGCGTTTCATCGAAACCCTGGATGCCGGTTTGAAAATATTGAACGACGAGGTGGGTGGACTGAAAAAAGCAGGCATCCGTGTGGTTCCCGGAGACATCGTTTTCAAGCTCTACGATACCTTCGGATTTCCCATAGACCTCACAGCGGATATTGTGAAGAAAGACAGCTTTACCCTTGACACGGAAGGCTTTGAAAAGGCCATGAATGTCCAGCGTGAGAAGGCAAGAGAATCCTGGAAAGGGAGCGGCGAGCAGGCCGTATCGGAGAGCTACGCCAAGCTTTCAGTAAAGGGGATCAGCACATCCTTCGCCGGCTATGAAGGCGTGACGGCGGCGACGTCCCACATTACGGCCATACTGGTGAAGGATGAACCGGTGGAATCGGGCACGGAAGGCATACAGGCGGAAGTATTTGTCGAACAAACGCCGTTCTACGGGGAAGCCGGCGGACAGGTCGGCGATACGGGGATACTGGAGGGAGACGGATTCCTCTTTGAAGTCCGGGACACCCGGAGACCTGTTGAGAATCTCATTACCCATATAGGGAAGCTTAAAAAAGGTCGGATGAACGTGGGAGACAGGGTTCACCTGAACGTGGAGGTTGACAGACGTCGGGCCATAGAAGCGCATCATTCCGGAACCCACGTCCTCAATGCCGCCTTAAGAAGTGTTCTGGGAGATCATGTCAAGCAGTCCGGCTCCCTGGTGAATCCGGAAAGACTCCGCTTTGACTTTACCCATTTTTCAAGGATCGAAGAGGATGAACTCGACAGAATTGAAACCCTGGCCAATGACATCATCAGGGGAAATTTTCCCGTGGACTCACGGGTGCTTCCACGGGAGGAGGCCATAAAAACGGGCGCGACGGCCGTTTTTGATGAAAAGTATGGGGAAGAGGTCAGGCTCGTCAAAATGGGCAACGTCAGCAGAGAACTGTGTGGAGGAACCCATGTCGCGAGAACGGGAGACATCGGTTTTCTCAAGATTGTCCATGAATCGGCCATTGCCGCCGGGGTGCGCAGGATTGAAGCCGTTACAGGCGGGGAAGCGTTGAAATACGTCCGGAAAACCGAGGGGGAACTGAGAAAATCAGCGGGTTTCTTAAAGACAAACCCCTTTGAGTTATCGGAGAGGCTTGAGAAGCTCCTGAAACACCAGAGGGACTTGGAAAAGGAAATCGAAGGCCTCAAGGGGAAACTTGCCGCAAAGGACTCTTCCGATCTCCTCAATGAGGTCATAGAGATAAAGGGGATTCGTGTTCTGGCAACAGTGGTGGACGCCGCGGATGTGAAGACGCTTCGTGATTTCGGAGATAAACTCAGGGATAAAATCCCATCCGGCATCATCCTGCTGGGAAGCCGGTCGGACGATAAAGCCATGCTGCTGTGTCTGGTCACGAAAGACCTGACCGACCGGTATCATGCCGGAAATATCATCAAGGAAATCGCGCCCATCGTGGGAGGAAGCGGCGGAGGACGGCCCGATATGGCCCAGGCCGGCGGCCAGCAACCGGAAAACCTGAAGCAGGCCATTGCGAAATTAAAGGAATTGGTTTAAGCGTTATTTAAAAATTCCCCTTGCTCCCATACAAGAGAGGAGCAAGGGGAATTTTTTGTTCTGTGGTTTCTGTGGTAATCTTTCTATCTGGAGAGTTTGGCAATCATCTCCGCTGCGAATTTTCCGGCGTCCGCCAGGTCATGTTCATCGGGGTGGCCTGCGGCGCCCTGAGCTTCTTCCGCCCATGCCTGATGCTCAATCTTCTTCATCAATTCATCAATAACTTTTTCTTTGACCTGCCCACGACAGCCGAAATGACCCAGCACTTTCGCTTTGGCCGCCAGACCGATGGCATGTTCGAAGGCCTGTTTAGGCAAATGGCCGCCGCGGAGAGATCCATGCGTTGAGAAGAGGGCGATCTTTTGACCATCGGGAAGACCCTTGATGAAATTCGCTGCCTTTCCGGGTACACTGTGAGCAATAACGGGAAATCCGCAGAATATGATATCGAATCCCTTGGCGTCTTGAACGTCCTGGACGGGTTTTATTTCTTTTTCGAAGTGGATCGCTTCGTATATTGCGCGGGCAATTTTCTCCGTGTTGCCGGTTTCTGAAAAGTAGGTGACCAACGCCTTCATACATCCTCCTCCATAAAATTTTGCCCGTCTCATACAGGAGTTTCTTTTTTTTTGCAAGGAGTTATTTGATTACCTCGGTGAACCAAGACTGTTCATGTCATTTCGTTCATATGTATCAAGATCGGGGGTGAAAATAACAACTTTCCCGCCTTCCTTCATCCGAACGACTGTTCTTACTGACAAGATGGAATACCAGACGCCGATCTGCCGGCCTTTATCATCTAAAATGACAAATCCATGCTGGTTCTGGCCGAGATCCAGGGCCTTCTTTTGCATGTTCGTGACAAGCTCCCGGAATTCCTGCGGTGTCGGATCGATTTTTTTCCAGAGGTCGGAATCCAGCGTGTAGGTTTTATCCAGTCCCATGAGCGCATTGGGATATACGAAAGATCCACTGGTGTAATAATTGCGATTGGGGTTAATCTTGTAGGTTTCAAAGGTCTTTGCGGCATCTGCGTTTGGGGTAATCCCGCCATAGTTCTTAAAAAGGGTTCCCCCACACCCCATGCAGAACAACAGCACCAAGATACCCTGAATACATAAAAAAAATGCACTCCGTGATTTGCTCATGCGCCTTCCTCCTTCCCTATTTTTTGCGTTCGATGGTTCTCAGAATGTCATCCACCTTCTTCAACTCATCTCCATAGCCGCTCCAGTTTCCCGCCCTGAGGTATTCCTGGGCTTTTCTGAAATGAGAAAGGGCCTCCAGGGCAAGACCCCGGTCCGTCTTTTCCCGCCCCGTCGTTTCCGCTGCTGTCGTTGCTGCGACTTCTCTCTCCTTCGGCAATCTTCCGCCAAATATCCGCTGCAGGGCGAGATCAAGATTTTCCTCCATGGCAATGGCATTCCCGTGGGCCGCGATTACCCTTTTTAATTCGGGGAGCTGTCCCTTTTCTGCAGCTATATATAGCGATTCGATATAGAGAATCGATTTCTCAACAGGAATCGCAAGAAGACTCCCGCGGATAACTTGGGAGCCTCGCTGGTTCCAGAGAGAAAGTTGTTTTGAGATTTCCGTGTCCTGGTCGATTCGCGCTTCAATCTGGCGGGGGCCGTAAACCAGTTTCTGCTTGGGGAATTTGTAGATAATCACCTTCCCGTAATTCGGTGCGTCACTTCTGGCTGCCATCCACGCGGACATATTGTCCTTCTTGCTTGGCGTGAAAGGGACAAGAAGGGCGAACTCCTCCTTTTTTTCACCGGGGAGTTTCATGATGGTGTAATAAGGTTCCATCTCCCGCTCGCTGCCGGGTTTGACCGGTATCGACCAGAGGTCTTCCTTGTTGTAAAAAACCTGAGGATCCTGCATGTGATAGGTTCTGTATATGAGGGACTGGATGGCCAGCATGCCCGGAGGATAACGGATATGGTTCTTGAGCGCAGCGGGCATTTCGTCCAGTGTCTTGAAGAGACCCGGGAATATCCGGGCGTAGGTCTGGATGATGGGATCATTTGCGTTGCTGATATACAGTTCTACGGACCCGTCGTATGCATCAACAGTGGCCTTGACGGAATTACGGATATAATTGCCGAGTTTGGCTGTCGGTTCTGAATAGGGAAACCGGTCCGTCACGGTATAGCCGTCCAATATCCAGACGAGACGGCCCTCCGGCGTGATCACCATGTAGGGGTCGCTATCCAGGTTAATGAATGGGGCGATATGGGAGACCCTGTCCGCAACCTTCCGGTAATACATCACCCGGCTTTCCCGCGTGATATCGTCGGAAAGAAGAATGGTAAAGGAACCGAAACGCGCCGCAAAGATCAATTTCTTCCAGAACGATAACGGAACGCCTCCTTTACCGCTGTATCTGTTGTATACGTTCTTGTCGCCCACAGGATAGTCAAATTCATCCCGCTTGGTTCCGACAAAGACGTATTCGTTGGAGGTCTCTCCATAATAAATCTCAGGCCGGGTTATCTTGATGTCTCTCGTGGAAACGGGGGGGATATCCTTGATGAAGAATTCCGGGAGTCCCTCAGCCGACACACGGTTCACGGGGCCGAGAACGGCGCCGTATCCGTGGGTGTAGTTAAGA
>JAPLJQ010000368.1 GCA_026388495.1 Deltaproteobacteria bacterium
CTATGTCTCCCGTCACGGCGCCGTCCCCGTGGCTGGGCGCCTCTACGTTCCCGAGGTCTGGTGCGGTGAAGACCGGCGGGCCAAAAGAGAGAAATGCCGCTTCCCGGTGGATTTCGGGTATCGAACGAAGACGGGGATTATCCTGGAGATGCTGGCGCAGATTCGGAAGGCGGGGGTGCTGCCCTTCCGGTATGTCCTGGTCGAAGGCCTCCCGGACAGCGCCCTGGAGTTGATCCAGACCGCCGCAACACCACCAGGCTTCACCTATTTCCTGCCGGCGCCCCGGGATATGGTTGTCTGGATCAGGAAAGAGGCCGTCTGGAAGCGGCGGGCACTGCACTGGTGGGTATGGCACTCGCGGCAGAAGTACGTCCGGGTCGTGAAGAGAATGCAGACGCCCCTGCACGCCTGGGCCTACGCCCGGCGGATTCGGTATTGTTTCTGGCATCGGCGGTCGGGTTCAGGGGTGGACGGGGACCGGAGCGACGGGGAATTTACCCACCGACGGGCGGCTGTTTCCATCGGCGCCGGGCCCGAAAAGATCCTCTGGTTGTTCGCCCGTCGCACCAACATGAAGAAGCCCGTCTATGCCTGCCATATCAGCAACGCTGCGTCACCGGTCCGCCTCGCCGCCTTTATCAGACTGAGCGTCTCCGGTGAGGCCGCCCGGCGCTCCCTTCAGGAAGCAAAAGACGCATCCGGCCTGGGGCGATACGCCGTCCGGACGTATCCGGGCTGGCATCGTCATGTCCTCGCCTGCATGCTCGCCCATTTCCTGCACGGGTACTGACTGCAAGAACCGGACGGCTGCCGCCCGCCGGCGTTATGATGACCTCCTCCGGCTTATCGCGCGGCGATCTTATCTATGTACACGCAATAATTATACTAATGACTGTCACCACTCCCGTTTTTGGGCTCAAAAAGGTGGATATCGTGAATCTAAATAGCTAATATTACTTGTTTTAGGTAAGAGAAATATAATAATATTGCGTTTATCAAACCAATTTCTGGTAACTCGCCTTTCAATAAATCCGGTCTAAACGGATAGTACGACAGTTATAATGGGGGCGGCGCCAGAGGACTACACAAAAAAGATGAAGGAAACGAGATTATTTATCTTGAATTATGAATTGTTTTTGATTAAACTCCCCGCCAAGTTATTCGAGCCGTGCGACAAAATCAGGGTGAACGCTGTATGTCTTCAAAGCTGTTACACAAGAATTACGTTTTTTCATTCCTGATCATTCTATTTTTTATCACCCTTACAACCGGAGCCTATGAACAGGCAAATGATTTTAAGCATTTCTACTTAACGGGATATTCAAGCCAGGATATCGAAATTGATTCTTCCGAGAAGTTGACCGGTATCGCATTGGGTGCACATCCGTATGTTCTTGACAGTGTCAGTCCGGATATCTACCAGTTTGCTTCCTTTCATTATTTCATCGAAAAAACATTCATTCAAAATTTATCACTCATGCTTCCCTGTATATACAGGGGGCCCCCGAAAACCGCATAATTTCCCTGCGGATTTCATTTAGCGTTCCATAATTTAACAAATTTAAAAAAGTCAGATAATGATCGCTGTGATCGTCATTGAAACCTCCAGGGGTGATGCCGGGATTAAGATGTGTCCCATTACACTCCGCATTTTACCTGGCGTCACTCATCTGGGGATAGACGCTAAGAAGAAGACGAATGAGACGGATGGCTCTGATAATATAAAATAGTACAACCTGAAATAGCAAAGAATGAGAAGCATTACCGCAGCTTTTTGCGGAGAATACCCATACTAAAAAAGGAGGATGACATGAACAAAAAAGACCTGATCGCTGAAGTTGCAAAAACTACCTGTACCAAGGCAGAGGCGGGAAAAGCCGTGGATGCCGTCATTGAGGCAATTACGAAAGCGTTGAAGAAGGGAGACAAAGTAACTCTCATCGGTTTTGGAACGTTTTCTGTTGCGAAACGATCTGCCAGAACGGGAAGGAATCCCCAGACCGGCAAGCCAATCAAGATTGCTGCCAAGAAGGTTCCCAAGTTTGCCGCCGGTAAGGCGTTGAAGGGCGCCGTTGCGAAGAAATAACAAAATTGCCCGTCAGGAAAGGCCCCTGACCTGAATAACCGGGGGCGATGTGTGCCTGTTGCCCCCGGTTATCATTCATGACCGGCAACCACCGCGCGTAACGTATCGGATACAGCCTCTTTGTGTTCGGCCATAACGATTTTGACCTTACTGTCTTTGCCGGTGATCAAATGACCCAGGGCGTCGCCGTTGATATCCAGAAGACACCCGAGCAGTCTGGGGGCGTGCATCTGCAAAAGTTGTTCGATATGTCTGTAAAAACGCTCGGCGCCATCGTTGGAAAATAAAAGCAGCCTTGAAACCCGATCTCCATACGGGGCGTCTTTGCGTTCCCGGACATTCGTAATTCCCCTTTTTTCATTATCCAGTTTGTCGGAGATCGCCTCGAATCCGCATAGAATCCGGCCCTGAAGCCTGGCTTTCCGGAGCGCTTTTTCCAGGGGCTCGCTCATCGCGATCACGGAAACATTGAGGACGCCGCCAGGCCAGAGTTTCACAGTACGGGCCATCAGCGTCCGACGGATGGTTACATCACTGTCATCAACTTCCAATTGCCTGGGGAAGCGGATATCCGACAGATTCACGTGATGCGCCTCCCGTTCAATATCACCTGACCTGCTGGATCGCCGGCTGCATGAAAAGCGACATCTTGATCAGCCATTCTTCAGGACAATACCTTCCACCGTATTGGAAACATCCTCGCAGATATCAATCGCTTCTTCAATCCGTTCAAAGATTTCCTTCCATTTTATCAACTCGATGGGGTCTTTTTCACATGCGAACAGGCGTGACATCGTCATCCTCAGAACGATATCCCCTTCATTCTCCAGTGTGTGGATTTCCACACAGTCATCAATGATCGTCTTGGCATTTTTCATGTCCCTTAAGGCATGAACGATAACTTTTAACTTCTTGATTGCCTTATTTAATATCTTGGCCTGGTCGACGATTTCTCTTGCCGGTATTTTAACGTTGTACAGGTACATTCTCGCTGCAGAAGCTTCGATCATATCCAGGATACTGTCCATTTTATTAACCAGATCATAAATATCTTCACGGTCGATGGGGGTAAGAAATGTCGTGTGCATCTGCTCGTAGGTCGCGCGGGTAATGACGTCCGCCTCATGTTCCAGCACTTTAAGTTTGGCGATCTTCGGTTTGGAATATTCATAGTGTTCAACCATGTCGAGAAAACACTCTCCCCCCTCTTCGATTTTGTCAGCCAGCTTATCGAAAAGGTCAAAAAACTTCTCTTCTCTGGGAATAAATCGCAGCAGATACGCCCGACATGATGAAATGATTGGTAAATAGCTCATCGACAAAGTTTGAGGTTAACGTCCATGTGAGAATGAAATGTATGGGGTGCACTGGACACCCGAAACGGAATTAAGTCAAGGGATATTACGCAGAATGCTGTTTAACGATATTCCGCCAGCGCCTCTTTAAATCCCGACATGGCATTGATGATCATCGCATCATCAACACAGTATGCAATCCGGATATAACCCGGTCCGCCGAAACCGCTTCCGGGAACAACCAGGATTCTCCGCTTCTGCAACGTCCTTACAAATTCGATGTCATCGTCAACGGGGCTTCGGAGGAAGAGATAAAAAGCGCCTTCCGGCTTTGCCGGTTCATATCCGGCGGATGAAAGCCCGTCGCAGAGGAGGTCTCTCTTTCTTTTGTATTCCGCCACGTTGACTTTCACGTCCTGCATGCGGGTGACGATCCGCTGCATCAGGGCGGGGGCATTGACAAAGCCCAGCACCCGGTTATACATGATCAGCCCTCCCATCAACTCTTCGAGGCCGGATATGGCGGGATTGACGGCCAGATAACCGATCCTTTCGCCGGGGAGAGACAGGCTCTTTGAATAGGAATTGGCGATGATGCTGTTTTTATAGACGGCCAGAATGCTTGGAACTTTGACGCCGTCATAGACGATATCACGATACGGCTCGTCGGAAGCCAGGTAAATCTCCTTCCCGTATGCCCTGCTCTTTTCTTCAAGGAGCGCCGCAAGGCGCCCGATAGAGGCTTCGTCGTACACCCTGCCCGTCGGGTTATTGGGGAAATTAACAAGAACGACTTTTGTCTTTTCCGTTATGCCATTCCTGAGGGCATCGAGATCGAGGGAAAAATCCGGCTTCGTCCCGGCAAATGTAATGACGCCGCCGGCGTTGTCCACATAAAAACGGTACTCCATGAAACACGGCGCGGGAACGAGAACCTCGTCGCCCGGGTCGAGAAGCACCTTGAACAGTACGTTCAGTGCCCCCGCCGCACCGCATGTCATCACGACGTGTTCCGCACCGAGCGAAATGCCATGTTCCCTGGTGATTGTCTGTGCTACAGCTTCACGGGTCTCCTGAAATCCCGCATTGGACATATACCCGTGAATGCCCGGCGCATCTTCCCCCGCTATCTGAATCAAGGCCTCCCTGAAGCGTCCGGGGGGGGCTACGTTGGGGTTCCCGAGGCTGAAATCAAAGACATTATCAGCGCCGAATTCCTTTTTCAGACGGACGCCCTCCTCAAACATCTTTCTTATCCATGACGATTGAGAAATGAAACTGTGCACTTTTTTTGA
>JAPLJQ010000283.1 GCA_026388495.1 Deltaproteobacteria bacterium
ATCGGGATGGCTGTGAATCCAGATGATATTATGCGTTGTCCCTTTTAATTCATTGAGTGGAATGCCATGCAGATGGATCAAGACCTTCGGGTCTTTTGATGTCATGACAGCGCCTGCCGCAGAAAGTGCCTCTGACAGTTCTTTGCTGAACCAGTGATCGCCCCATCTCAGTTTTCGTTCAGGATTACTTTCTAATAGATCAGCCGCCGAGAGGATGGCGATTGGCAACCTTTGAAGCTTTTCCTTTGTTGTCAGCAGTTCCTTTATATTTTCCAGACCTTTGTTATTACGCAGTGATGGAATTAAAAGATCGCGTGCAGTGGTTAAGTTCCCGCAATCAATATAGTATTTTATAATGTTTTCCAGAGGGTATTTTCCTGACTGCAAGGCATCCCGGAGGTCATAAGCCAGTTTTTTTGCAACATCCCTGATGTTTTCCTGATGACCATACAAAATGGCAAGTCTGTTTAAAAAAGTTCTGGCTGTTGTGAATTCACCGGCATGCAGATGACAATCAATGATTGAGATCAGTGTTTCCGGCCTATGGCCATCGAATGACAATATTTTTCCATATATCTTTGCCGCCCCTGCATAGTCCCCCGTGCTCATTAAGCAAGCGGCAAGATTTTCCCAAGCATCCTCATAACCATTGTGGATTTGCAGAGCTTTGTCAAAATAAGAAATGGCTTTCTGAAAATGACCTTCCCGGAACTGAATCACACCTAAATTATTGAGCGCTTCATAATTCAATGGATCGGCGGCAACAATGCGTTCGAAACATTTGTTTGCATTGCCCAGGTCATCTTCATTAAAAAAACGATCTCCCTCCTGGAATAACAGTTTGACATCGTCTGTTTGACTGGCTACCGTTTTGTTCATCACGCATCATTCCCATGATCCGGCATTCGTTTCATCCGTCTCCCGATTTTCTTGATAACGCCCGTTATCAAGATTTGTGCCATTTTTCCCTTCCTTTGAAGCTTCCTCACCTGCCAGGCACCCCAGCTGATACATCTGGACATTACTTCATATTTTTATCGATGAAAGCCATGAGCTGTATCCCCTCCTGAAAATCAGGGCTGGGCTTGAGCGCCTCCTGCATCGCATTTCTGGCTGATTTCCAGTCTTCGGCCTCAATATAGACTCTCGCCAGATTGTAATAGAGGCCTTCGTCGTCAGGCCGGATAAACAGGGCCTTCTTGAATGTTTTGATGGCCTTTTCAAAATCATGATCTTTCCTGCATTCAATCCCTGCTGCATTGTACATTTCAATCAGTGCGTCGGCCGCTTCTTCGTCCTGCTCTGCCATGTTCTTCGCCGTTGAAACATTCTCCCTCTCAACATGGATCATGATTTTATCGATACGTTGCTGCATACCATCCGGCCCATCGCCATCGGGGCCTTCATCCTTCGGACCTTCCATCGCCGCCAGAATCTCTTCCTCTTTGATCTCGATGAGCTGCTTCATAAAATCAAGGGCGGTTTCAAGATCATCATCCTTAAATGTGACCGGGCCATAGAGATTTCTAAACGCTCGCGATGAAGCGAGTTCCTCCTGAAAGACGTTAATATCCTTTTGCAGCTGCTTTTTATCTGCGGGCAACATTCTCGTCGTCCCCATTTTCTCAAGGACGTCTCTGAACGCAAGGAGACAGGAATAAACATTTTCCTTCTGAAGTTGTACTCGACAGTCGTGCAGCTTCTTTGTTATCCGGCCTGCTTCCTCTCTTTTGATGCCTCCCTGCATGAAAATTCTCCTGAAAAACGGTATGACTCACCCACCATGGAAAACTATGCGGAAATCATGCCTTTTTTTCAAAACCGGCATGACATTGATTGAAAATACGGCATTTTCTCCGAACAACACGACCTTTGATAAACACCCTGTTTGTCATTGCGACCGAAGTGAAGCAATCTCATAACAAATTGAATATCAAAGAGATTGCCACGGCACTGCGTGCCTCGTAATGACCAGTTGCATACATTTTCTAAGGTCTCAATGCTTTAATCAAATGGCATGGATTTTGAAGATTATCCTGTTAAATCTTTTTAGACGGGGAAAGCGGGAGACACTCCCGTTGAATCTCACATATGATTATTTTACCGATCAACAAATCAAGCGCTTCGGCTCAGACGACCAGCTCCCGTCCGCAGCCGAATAATCTTTCATTCAAGGAGATGCTGAATCAAACCACAGCAAAGCCACCGGATGATTCTTTTCATGAAAGGCTGCCTTTATCCAGGGTGCAACTCATGGAAATATTGAACAATATTCGTTCACAGATGAACAGTCATCTGATGCGTGCCCTTTCTTCGGGCGAAAAGGAAGAAATCTATTTCCCTTATTCGTATCTGCCTGACCCGATAATCCCACCGGCTATGGAATCGTCAAAAAAGTATCAGTCCAACCAAAATAATGACGTTTTCAATGTCCGCGAGGATCTTGAACCCATCATCACCGAGGCTGCGGAAGCCCATGGTGTTGATCCAGCACTCATAAAAAGCGTGATCAGGGTTGAGAGTAATTTCAATCCGAACAGCACATCGCCGAAAGGGGCAATGGGGTTGATGCAACTCATGCCGGGTACGGCGAGGGATCTCGGTGTGCATAATGCCTATGACCCGGTTGAAAATGTCCGGGCAGGAACCCGCTATTTAAAAACCTTACTCAACCGGTACGATGGAAATGTTGATCTGGCTCTTGCAGCTTATAACTGGGGAATGGGAAACCTCGAGAAAAGGCCCGGTCAAATGCCCGCGGAAACAAAAAATTATATTGGAAAAGTGACCTGTTACTACGAAAGGGCCAGAGCGTGAACGCAATTTTCAGCTACAGTATTTTCAAAAAAGCATCAACGATGCGTTCATCAAACTGGGAATTCCTGTTTTTTTCAAGCTCAGCGATCGCCGAACCTACATCCATAGCCGGTCTGTAGGGCCGATTATTGGTCATGGCATCAAAGGCGTCCGCTGCGGCCAGAATACGAGAAAGGAAGGGGATGTCCGCACCTGCCAGACCGTCGGGATATCCTTTGCCGTCCCACCGCTCATGATGGTGCAGGATGATGTTTCTTTCCTGATCGAATAGAAGTATAGGTTTCAGGATTTGCTCACCCACCTCCGGATGTGTTTTAATGACCTCGAACTCTTCGAAGGTCAGACGATCCGGCTTTAACAGAACGCTATCCGGTATGGCGATTTTCCCCACATCATGGAGCATCCCGGCTATTTTGACGGACTCAATTTCCCTTTCCGAACAGTTCATGGCAGCCGCGATTTTTACGGACTGCGTTGTGACCCTTATACAATGTTCTTCCGTGTAGTGATCGCGAACCTGGATAGAGGCAATAAGAGACCTGAAAGTATCCAGCACGTTGTTATAGACGCTCTCATATAATATTTTGTTTTCGAGATTAAGAGAGGCCCCCGAATCATCAATGGCGCACAGATCAGGGACGGAGCGATCTCCGGATGTTCGGATGAATGGATCATCAGCGCCTCTTTCTTCGTCACAACTTCATGGAAGATTTGTTTGAGAGCCGGGATCGTTCTCGTTTCATAATTTTCGTCATGAGGACTTCTGATAATCCTGGGCTTAAACACGCCATTATCATACAAAAGCAGAGAACATTCCTCTCCGTCGACGACATTCAGGGACAGATCAACAATTTTCTTGAAGATATGTTCATGATCGCCTTCTATGTTTTCAAAAGAGTCATAGATAAATCCCTGTACGGACAACTCCTTCGTTTTATCCTTAATTTGAATTTCTGCGATGTCTCGTTTCGGTCGATCCTCTGCAAGTAACGATTTTTCATTGAGGTAAATTTGCACTTTATATAACAAGTCATCGATATTAAAAGGTTTCCTCAAAAAGTCAATGGCGCCTTTTTTCATGGCCGAAACCGTTAATTCCATGGCCGGATGCGCGGTAATCATGATGACGAAAGTTTCGGGACTCATTTCCCGGAGCCTGTTGAGAAGCTCCATTCCCCCCATCACTGGCATCATCACATCACTGATCACGAGATCGAACGGATTCTGGCTGCATTTATCCAGCGCTTCTCTGCCGTTTTCAGCTTCGCTGATTTCATAATAACCTGATTGGTTCAACGCATCGCTAATCAACTGCCTCGTCGAAGGATAATCATCCACGATAAGAATTCTTTTGTTCAAACTTTGCAATTCCTCGATTTGCAATGACTGCATCATAATTCCTCAATTGATCAATAATGAACGATCCAACTGAAATGATTTGTGAGTTCTAATGGATGCGTAAGAGATGCAGCGCACATCGAGCCTCGTGAACATCCTCGCATTTCCTCACTAAACCCAAAGGCATGCGATGGCGTTACCTTTGGTCTTTAAGGAGTACATCCAACAAGCTGTAGGAAATTTTCTTGTACGCATCGGCTTTTATATCCTCGCTACTGGACAGCTTCACAACATCCGAGTATCTGTCCTGGGAAGGCGCCTGCGGGACATCGAAGCGCAACCTTGTTTTGCTTTGCTTGTTGTATGCCTTGATTACATTATCCACCTGGTAAGCCGATATTGTCATCCTTGACACCGCCTGTTTATTAATCCTTTACAGTCCATATATCGGAAGAAGGAAGACAAAACTTTAGTTTTTTTTATTTTTTGTTTGTCAGGGAAACTCGACGAACCCGTAAAAAGTCGAATTTTACCTCAATTTGTCATTCCCGTGAAAACGGGAATCCAGTATTTTTACACGCTTACGTATGGTCTGGATTCCCGCCTGCGCGGGAATGACGACTTTTTACAAAGGCGGGAAACTTCGGGATATATCCGATTTTTTAAACTTTCCGTATGATGAGAAAAGATGACGTTATGAAATACAGCCGGTTCTGGTCCGTGCAAGATCCACAATGAGACCGATCTCTCCTTCGGTGAATCCCAATCGTTTCGACACCTCTTCCCGGCTCATGCCTTGCTGAACCATTTGAATGACATCATCATACCTCTTTTCCGAAGAGACCGGTTCCGATACATTTTTTTCCAAGTCAAGCTTCTTTATGTGCATTTCCGCTTCTCCGATGAGAACGGTGAGTTTTTTCCCCTTATCGTCCAATTGAAGGAAGAGTTTATTCAGCACCTGCTTGCTTTCGTCTATTGCTTCTATGAACCGGTTGGTAGAATGATAAGATTCCGTCACAATTTTTTCGAGTTCCTGAATAAGCGACGTATCGACGGTAGAAGAATTTTTCGATATATTTTTATTAAGCTGAGAAAGAAGAATCAAGATCGTCACAAAAAAGACAAGATCAATAATGATTTGTAAATTAAGTAATGAAAGCACGTCAGTTTCTCAAGCCTCCTTTTTATAATGATGGGGGATCCTGATGGTCAGCAGGTCCGCACCGTCATCATGAGCGATTTCGACACCCTCATCGCCCAGCTTCAGAAGCAACAGCGGGTAATATTCTTTTTTTTGTTCGTCGTTCCATGTTGCGGCGATATCGAGAATCTCATTCATGTTGGATGACATGTCCCGCCATCCCGAAAATATACCGCGGTCAATGTGGGTAATTTCCACCGTCACGTACCGGTCATCATGAGACGTCGCAACAAAAAACGTTTTATCGTTCTCATTGTTTATGTTCTTCATGGCATGTCTGATCAACATCCAGAAGATCATCGAATAGAAAGCCGTTATTCCGGAAATTTCAGGTGCTTCCTTATCCAGGCGGATGTCCTTCTTTACATTGTGCTTAAAATCAAGATAAAAATCAGCAAAACCCATCTCCGCTTCGATAAGGCTGGACACATTCAACTTTTCAACAACATGGGTGCCGAATGCGTAAAATTTTCCCGTCGACACACGAAACATATTGAACAGCTTATCAGATTCACTGTTGATCGCATGGACGTCGGATATTATTTTTTTGTACTCCTCACCCATTTCCCTTTCAATACCGGGATAACGACTTTCCATCTTTCCGACAAAATCGACGAGACGTCTTTGCATCAGTTTTGAGCGCCCCATGATGCCGTTTAGGGGATTGGCAAAATTATGAAAAATCCCCGGTATAAGTTCATCAAGAAAGGTTGCAATAAATGTGTTCTCCAAAAACGCATAAATTTCCGTTTCATTCATTTCGGTTCTCCCCATCTAAAGAATATTTTCCATCGCCATTCAGCCCGGACCGCCATGTGAAGCTCCCGGTCATATTACTTCAAAGCGCGAAAAATAGACCTCTTTTACCAGTGTTTGACCAAACAGACGGTTCAGTTCATTCTTCCATTCTGTCTTTAATCGATTCCTTGCTTCCGGCAAAAGCAACGCCTCCACTTTCTTTCTTTTTAGAATTGTGTAGATCACGTTTCTCACATCGCCACGGTTTCCGACGGTATCTGCGACCTGAGAATTTTCCAGTTCAAGGGCAATATCACAGAAGGCGATTCTTATATCGCCTTTTTCATCCTTAAGATCAACGACAAAACCCTCAAAAAAAGCCACTTTCCCCGTTGACGCAACGCTGGCTGCCGATTCACCCTGGTTGACTTGTGCAACCGGTGCGTTTACATCTTGCCCATAATAGGACCAGATGGACACCCCTATGATTGAACCGATCACCGCACTGGATATCATAATGATCCGGAAAGCGGGTTTACGTACCCATGCTCTTAGTCTGGATGAAAATTTCTCATCGGTTTGTTCTTCACCGGATATGACATCATTATCCTGGGCAGTCTCCGCGTTAAGGGGCCCTTCAGCCTTTTCATCAAGCGAGATATCCAGAATGTCAAGTTTTGCTTTTCTGGCCATGTCCTTTAAACCTGCAACATAAAGGTCAACATTCAGGTTGCCGACGTCTCAAAAAGAGTCTGCATCTGAAGCTTGGTCTGTTGAAAATCAATTTTTTCATTAATATCCTGCTTCAGAAAACGATTGATGCGATCAATCATGGCAATGGCATAATCAATCTCGGGATTGCTGCCATGGACATAGGCGCCGATATTTATAAGATCTTCCGCTTTCCTGTATGACGCAAGAATGTTGACGATTTTTCCCACCATTTGTCTGTGTCCCTCGTCTATAATATCGATCATTACCCGGCTGACGCTTTGCAGCACATCAATGGCAGGATAATGATTCCTGTTGGCCAATTCGCGGGTCAGAGAGACATGGCCGTCAAGAATGGATCTTGCCGAATCCGATATGGGTTCATTAAAATCATCACCTTCTACAAGAATGGTGTAAAGACCAGTGATGCTTCCACCGGCCTCCAGCTTCCCGGACCGTTCCAGCAATCTTGGCAGGAGACTGAAGACGGAAGGGGTATAGCCTTTGGTCGCAGGAGGTTCACCTACGGAAAGACCAATCTCCCGTTGTGCCATGGCAAATCTCGTCAAGGAATCAACCATGAGCAATACGTCTTTCCCCATATCCCGGAAATACTCGGATATGGACGTCGCTACATAAGCGGCCCGCATCCGTATCAGGGGATGCATGTCAGATCCCGCCACCACGACCACGGATCTCGCCAATCCTTCCTCGCCAAGATTCTTTTCAAGAAATTCCCGGACCTCTCTCCCCCTTTCACCGATCAGGCCGATAACATTCACATCCGCATTGGTGTTCCTGGCAATCATTCCGAGGAGAATGCTTTTACCCACACCGGATCCGGCGAAGATGCCCATTCTCTGCCCCTTCCCGCAACACAGGAGGCCATTGAGCGCCCTGATACCAAGATCCACCGGTTCTGTGATGCGCCCTCTTTTAA
The DNA here is from genome assembly GCA_026388495.1 of Deltaproteobacteria bacterium. Classification (GTDB taxonomy): domain Bacteria; phylum Desulfobacterota; class Syntrophia; order Syntrophales; family UBA2185; genus JAPLJQ01. The sequence continues at coordinate 7,749 of JAPLJQ010000283.1, forward strand.
GAGGATTGATGGGCTCTGCATAAATAGGATACTCGCCTTCACATTCAATGGGCCCTTTATTATCAATGGGACTCCCAAGACCGTCAATGACTCTTCCCAACAGGGTTTTTCCCACATTCACACCCGCCTTGCGGCCGAGCGATATGATTTTGCATCCCGGTCCAAGCCCCTGAATACTTTTCAGAGGCATCAGGAGGACCTTGCCTTTTTTAAACCCAACCACTTCTGCCGGGAGGGGTTTATCCATGCCTCCCGGGAAAATGCCGCAAAGCTCCCCGATGGAAGCGGCCGGACCGTGCCCTTCCACGACCAGACCAATGATTTCACTCACCTTGCCATGAACCCGAATGGGGTTTGCCTGATCAAGGCGACGGTGGTATTTCGCAAAGTCAATCATATCGAAACCTGTCATATCCAGACATCATAAGAAAAATCAAGCCTGTCCCCACGCGATCAGTTGCTGCCTGGTAACGTCATCAATGTTTTTATTTCATTATATTGCTGATCAAGCCTTGCATCCACTTCGCCAAACAACGTTTCGATAATCGCCCCACCCCTCAGGACCGCCTCGTCTTCTTCGAAAACGATATTTCTAATACCGTCAAATTTTTGGAGGAAGTCCGATTTAATCTCCATCATATAGCGAAAATCCTGCGGATGAACCCGAATCTTCATATTCTCCCGGTCAACAATGTTTTTAATCGCCTCCTTGAGAACATTCTGGATGACCTCCCTGTTCGTTGTCACTTCATGATGGATGACCTTTTCAGCAATCGCCAGAGACAGTTGAATAATCTGTTCTTCTGCATGCTCGAGGATGTTTTTTTTCAGTTCAGACACGTCTGTCACGATACCGGTCATGGCCTGGAGGGTTTTAATCGCCTCGCTCTTTTGAAGTTCCATCCCTTGCCGGATACCATCCGAAAGCCCTCTGTCATAAGCCTTCTGTTCGGCCAGCTGGACTTTCTTTTCATACGTCTCTTTCATGCGATCCAGGTCCGATGCCTTCCGAACCCGGATCGACGGTTGTGAGTGATTGACGCCATCCGTGCTGTGATTCGACCCCGACGGCATATTCTTCGGTGCGCGCAAGAATTTCACGTCATCTGATTTAATAACTCTGCGATCGGATGATTTCATCTTCTTGTCACCTGTGCAATCTCATTTCCATATCGTCATGAAGGCCCTGAAAAACTGGTTTTGTGATACGAACCGAAAATTTTTAACAACAGCCCCGAAGCTAAGTCAATATCATTTTTCAAATAACTCCCCACGATTAGTGCAACGAACATACCATCATCACCGCTTCCTCCGCCGTGCCTGAAAAGTTTCGACCCATCCCGGTTGAATCACCCGACTCGGAGACGGGATGATCATCGTCCCATGGCATCCCTTTTGCAGTTTTATTTTTAAACGATTATGTCGGAGGGCAGCGCTTTCCTCAAGGACGATATTAATTTAAGGAGAAAAGAAGGCAAAATGATCAAATCTACCCCTGCAATAGGCAACAGAAGAGAATATTCCCGTGTGGATGCTTATATACCCTTTGAATTTCGTCTCGTACCGCAGGAAGAATGCTCTGTGGTGAGATCACGAATTTCGGGAGAGGTGATGCTGGCCGATTTCAATGTGATGCCCCCTTTGGATCATCATCCCCAGATGGAACACCTGATGGTTTTGAATAAAAAACTGGATACCATTATTAAAATGCTGGCGCTCCAGCATGAAGGATTTCATTCACTGCCTTTTAAGTTCGTCTCGATCAGCGGAAGCGGCATGAAATTTTCGTCCCGGCAATATTTATCATCCGGGGACGTCATTGAAATTAAAATGATACTGACCATGTATCAGCCTGTGGCGATTTACATCTATGGGAAGGTGATCAGGGTGGAAAGGCAGACCGAAGGTTATTTCATTACCACTCATTTTACCATGATAGATGACAGTATCCAAAATCATATTGTACGGTTCGTGTTTGAAATGGAAAGGGAGATGCTTCGGGAAAGAAGAAATACGGAATAACACGAACTGTTGCGCCATTCATCCGGGAGATCTCATCACTTTTCCTGCTTTACTTCACTCAAACAGACATCAACAAAGAAGGGACCATTATCCGTCTCAAAAGGAATGATGATACTGGCGCCCCCCATGACATGAAGAATCGCATGGTCCTTACCGGAAACAACCGTCGGAATGGCCGCAACAACGTTATAGCCTTGCGCTTCCAATTTTTTCCTGGCCACTCCCGAAATCATATTAGTGATCTCGCCGACGGCATCCCTGACTTCCCCGTTAATCTCACTGTGATTTTCACCCAGCATGTTGGAAACGATTTTAAAGATGCACCGCTCGCTGAAGCTCAAGGCCAAAGAACCGCGGGCCGATCCCGTCATTCCAATGATTCCGGATACGTCTCCTTTGGCATGATTGCCCTTCTTCAGGTAAGGCTTGCCCGGCTTCGGTTCCACCATTGCCATTGTCTTCAAAACATCTATCGTCCCCTCCAAAAAGGGATTGATTAGTTTTACATCCATAACCGTTCCTTTCAGGTCTTATTCTTTACACCTTATCAAGTATCTTTTTGATTTTTTCGTTTAACGTTTCCGCCGTAAAGGGCTTGACGATGTAATTGCTGACACCCGCCTTGACTGCGGCGATCACATTATCCTGCAGGGCCTCTGCAGTAACCATAAGAAATGGTGTCTGCTTCAATTCTTCATCGGCCCTGACTTCCTTAAGCAATTCCAGCCCCGTCATATTAGGCATATTCCAGTCTGAAACAATCAGATCTACCTTCTGGGATTTCAAGGCCTTCAGGGCAGTTACACCGTCTTCAGCCTCAGCGATGTTTTCATACCCGACCTGTTTAAGAAGATTTCTGATCACCTTTCGCATGGTCGCAAAGTCATCGACCACTAAGATTTTCATCTGTTTATCCATGCACTCCTCCTCGAATTACTTTCCCTCGCCAAGTTCGAACACTCCCTCCGGATCCAGGATAAGCCCGATATGACCGTCTCCCAGAATAGCGCCTCCCGAAACCCCCTTGATATGTTTCAGTCCCTCCCCGAGATTCTTGATCACAACCTCAGCCTTACCGAGGATGTTATCGACAAGCAGGCATTTGGCTCGATTTTCACCTTCTACCACAACCACAATGGCTTCCCACGGGTTCTTCTTCTCAGGTTCAATACCCAGCAACTCATATAACCTCACCAGCGGCAATAATTGACCCATGACATTGATGGTTTCCCCCTTGCCGACCACAACGTTATAATTTTCCCTGGCAGGCCGCAAAGCCTGACGAATGGCCAAGGTTGGAATGATATAGACTTCACGGCCCACCTTCACCATCATTCCGTCGATAATCGCCAGTGTCAATGGAAAACTTGTGATGAATGTGCTGCCCTTACCTTGTTTACTTTCGATATCGATCTTGCCCCGCAGTTTTTCCACAGACTGCTTCACCACATCCATGCCCACACCGCGACCGGAAACATCCGTGATTTTCTCAGCGGTCGAGAGACCGGGCAGAAGGATCATCTTGAATACGTCCTGATCAGAAAGATCATCCGCAGTGGCGATCAACCCTTTTTTCATGGCTTTATCGACAATTTTCTGTCTGTTCAATCCCCGTCCATCGTCGGAAATCTCGATCACGATATTCCCCCCGCGATGATAGGCCCGCAGGCTGACCAGTCCTTTCTCGGATTTACCCGCCTTAATCCGATCCTCCGATGTTTCGAGGCCGTGATCCACGGCATTGCGGACCATGTGGACAAGTGGACTATAGATTTCGTCCACCATGTGCCGGTCAATTTCCGTCTCTTCTCCAGATATTTCGACGTTGATGACCTTCCCGGCATTTTTCGACAGATCCCTGATCAGCCTGGACATGCGCTGAAAGGTCTGCCTGATGGGAACCATTCGAAGACTCATGGATGTTCGCTGCAGACTTGACGTAATCCTGAAAAACTGGGAAATATCCCGCACCAGGTTTTTCCCGGCATTTGCCTGTTGTTTCAGGTCCTGCTGAATCATGGACTGGGTAATGACCAGTTCCCCGACCATGTCAATCAAGTCATCCAGCTTACGGGTATCGACCCTCAGGGTGGACGCTTCCGCTGCCTGTTCGGACTGTTTTCTCAGCGCCTGGGAAACCTGCTTCGGCGAGACCTTCCCTTCTTCAATCAGGGCTTCCCCGATCTTCTTTTCGGGTGCGGCCTTCATCATCTCAAGCGTCTGACTTACATCATCCTCCGTAACAAGACCATCGTCGACGAGGATTTCACCCAACTTTCTTTTCGAGGGCAGATCCTCATCTCCATTCTCCGATTTCTTTATCCGTTGAATTAAGACTGTCAGGTTGACACTCAGGGGTTTAACTGGCCGGTTTTCGATCTCATCCTTCAGTTGCAGAATCATGGCTTTCAAGGCATCAGCGCCGTCCAGAATGACATCAATCAGGGAAGGCGTCACGGGCAGTTCCATGTTTCTCGCCTTGTCCAGCAGGTTTTCCAGATTGTGGGCAAGATCGCGTATCTTTTCGAGATTCAGAAAGCTGGCCACGCCTTTGATGGAATGAAAGGGTCTGAAGATGGTGTTGATCGTGTCCGTGTTTTTCGGGTTCTGCTCCAGGTTAAGAATATTAACCTCTATTTCATCAATATATTCAAGCCCTTCTGTGATGAAATCCTTGACCAGGGACATATCCTGTATTTCTATTTTCTCTTCAGGCGCTTGCGTCTCCGGTTCCTGAGAAATATTGACGTTCGCATCCCCAGAAATGACGACCCCGGTGACGGACGCAGCCGTTTCAAGAAAGGGTTGAATACTCCCTTTATGTTCACCGATGCTATGAAAATTTTGCACAATTTCCTGCATCAGGGCGATGCCCGTCTCAAAAGTATGGAAACCCAACTCTTTGTCCTTCATGGTATCAAGAACAATGCTTTCCAGCATCTGGTTTAAAACTGCAGCCACACGGGTCAGTGGGGAAATATTGAGAGGTTCCGCTGCGTTGATAATGTTCTCCAGATGATTCATGAATTTACCTGAAGAAGGGATGTCAATTTCCCTGTCATCAAGAAAAACCAAATCAGAAGCGAGATCGTCAATCGACTTGATCAATACGCTGAAATCCATAAATTACACCATCCTCATCATTTCCGGTGCGATTCGATCCAGGGGTAATACCTTATCAGCCGCACCCATTTTAATGGCTTCCTTCGGCATTCCAAACACGACGCAGGATTGTTCATCCTGGGCAATCGTGCCGGCGCCGGCCGTTTTCATTTCAAGGAGTCCCTCCGCGCCATCGGCTCCCATGCCGGTCAGAATGACGCCGATGGCATTGGCGCCCGCATATTTCGCCGTTGATTTGAAAAGAATATCTACAGCGGGACGCTGGTGGTGCACCATTGGGCCGGTCTTCACCTCAACATAATACCTGGCGCCGCTCCTTCTCAGGATCATGTGAAAATTCCCAGGCGCAATCAACGCCAAACCGGGAACGACAGAATCATTATCCCTGGCTTCCCTTACGGTCATTTGACAGAGAGAATTCAGGCGATCCGCGAAAGCGGCCGTAAAATTGGCCGGCATATGCTGAACAACGGTAATTCCCGGCGAATTCGCAGGCAGCCTCGTGAGAACCTGTTTCAGTGCCTCCGTCCCACCCGTGGATGCCCCGATGGCAATGACCTTATGGGATGTCTGGGCGAGCGCTTTCAACGGCGTCGTCTCAACCGCGGCAGTATCTGAATCTTTCCGGATGATTTGTGCCCGTGATGCGGCCCTGATCTTATCCGCCAACTGCGAACTCATATTCCCGACGGTGTAGGAGGCCCCTGGTTTGGCGATAACATCCACAGCACCGATCTCCATGGCTTCAAGCGTCAATTTCCCCCCCCTGGGTGTCAAAGAACTTACGATAATGGCAGGCAACGGATAGTACTTCATCAACTTCCTTAAAAAGGTCAATCCGTCCATCCTGGGCATTTCGATATCCAGAGTAATGACATCCGGATTGAGGGCAACGATCTTGTCTCTGGCCACGAAGGGATCCGGGGCAGTGCCAACGATCTCAATATCGGGGTATTTTGAAAGTTCCTCCGAAAATATTTTTCTTACAACGGCGGAATCATCAACAATCAAAACTCTAATCTTCTTCAAGGTTACTTCCCTTCATCCACATATGGATACCAATCAGCCTGACGGATAGCATTGACCTTGTAAACAATGGTCTCATTGCTGCCTGTATTGTAAACGATTTTGCGACCCATGTGTCCTCCCGTATCTTCTGAAGCGACGGCAATATGATGGCGTTTCAAAATCATCCGTGCCATCTGCAGATTTTCCTGTGCAATTTTCGCGCAATCTGCTGTATCCGATATGGCCCCACCGAATATTTGCGCCCTCAAGTTTTCCTCCAGCGCCCCGTCGTCAAGAAACATCTTCACAAGACATCTCACAGCCACATTGCCATATTCGGCGGTTGATTTGCGACTGTCCGCCGTAAGGGGGTAAAGAAAATGAACCATTCCTCCGATCAGTTTAAGACTATCCCAAAGCGAAACGGCCACACATGAACCAAGAACTGTCCATATCAAAGAGGGTTCATGCCCCACATAGATATGGCCCGGAGGGAGATGATAATCAATTAAAGGATGATCTCTTCCGCTCATATCCGCTCACATCCTCATGGGCGCATCCCCTATTGAATATCTCTGGCCGTCATTGAAACCTCCACATTGCCGCCTTCCGCAGCAAACATCAGGCGAACTTCGTGGGGTTTTATTTGCCGATCCCTGTGGAGATTTCCGGAAATCATTTCAAACGTCGGAATGGATAGAAGAAAGACCTTCTCCGGGTCGAGCCTGCGTACAAAGTTCCCGCAGATCATGTTGAGGGATTCTTTTATACAATCCGCCGTAATAGGATCTGTGATTTCATCCTCATCAAGACTCAGCATATTTTTTACCATCACCTCCGCAATGCCTTTCGAGAGGAGAACCTCCATCATTCCATTTACCGGGCCGTTGAAGCTTATGGCAGATTTCATATGGTAAACCACGCCGTCGCCATCACCTCTTAGAGGCTCGGCGAAGACGTAAAACATCTTTTCAAAAACCTCAAAAATCGCCGTCATCAGCATCTCTTCGATCTTCTTGATATTCTCCATCGGCCCCTACTCCTATCACGTTATAAAGTACGCTTCTGATATCTTCCGGCAGAAAGGGTTTTTTGATGAATCCCTTTGCCCCGCAATTTAATACCTCGTCCATCCGTTCACGACTTCCTTCCGTTGACACGATAATCACCGGAATATTCTGATAAAGCGGATCCTTGTTCAGAAACTGCAGCAGTTCCAATCCATTCATTTCCGGCATGTTGATGTCGGAAATGATGACATCCACCCAGTTTTCCTTTATCTTTTCCAGGGCTTCCCGGCCATTCCCCGCTTCAACACACTGGCTCATCTTAAAACCGGAAATGTTGATAATCTTCTTGATGACAGCCCGCATGGCTCCCGAATCGTCCACGATCAACACATTGAATGACATAATCCCCTCATGGCGAATCTATAAAATATGTATTAAATCTTTCGCTTTTTCCAACTCATCTATTAGTATGATAAAACATTTTTCCAAATCGATCTCTCTGAGATTAAAATATGTCATGACATCTGCCAGACCTTTATGAGCCAGGGCATCGACACCGCCATCGATTCCTATCATCAGGCAGGCCTGGTCGGAAAGGTAGACAATCCAGGCATTTGTTTTGTCCTCTTCCATCAATAAATCGGGCCTGTGGTGGTAGGCGATTGCGTCTCTGATCTCAGAGGGAAAATTCCAACGAGCGGCAATCCGTCCGCCCAGATCGGCGTGATTGATGCCGATAATGTCCTCCTCCGCTTCAAGGAAGGAGCATCCCCCGAGTTTTACACGATTCATAATCTGCTCAAAGGACCCATGGACATATTCTCCCATGATAATCTTGCCCACGTCATGGAGCAGAGCAGCCGTATAGAGGACGGGATCCTCCTTCGCCTGAATTTTCCTGGAAAGAATCTGCGACATGAGAGCAACCGCCACGGAGTGCTCCCACAGATCTATGGATTGCGAAACGTACCCGATGCCGCCATTCCTGTAGAACTTCGAAATGCCCGCCGTCTGCACGGCCCGGATCAGTTGCTGCTGGCCGAGATAAACAACGGCCTCATGGATGGTCTTGATCTGCTGGCGGGCGCCGAAATAGGCCGAGTTGCTGATCTTGAGGATATTGGCAGCGACAGCCTGATCATATTTGATCACGTTAACCACGTCGGCAACGGCATAGTCGTCATCATGGAGCAATTCGGACACCTTCTGAATCGTTGTCGGAAAGGCGGGAATCTTGTCGATGGACTTGAGTATGCTGTCAATCATCATAGATCCCTTAGCGTTCCATCCGAGCTTTTTATGACGCATCTTCCACTGGAAAGATCGAGCCGTACGGTCCTGTTGAAATTTTTACCCGTGTCTTCACCATCGATCATGACATTATTCCGCCAGAATATTTTTCTCACGGCCGAGGGATACCCGTGTCTGCAAACATGGCCGGGGCCGCCTTCGCCTTGACCGCATCCAGATTCGAATCGGGAAGCATGAAATGCAGAAGTCCTCCCACTTTCACCTTCGGATCATAGATGGCCACACATATACAGGACCCCAGGGCATAGGTGATCAGGACATCTCCTGGATTGTCACCTATTTTCAGATCCGAAATACCCACAATGACGTCACTCATAAATCAATAACACTTACTTCCGGTAGATGCTGGGTTCGATATATTTAAAATCATGATGTAATCCCGTGAGACTTTCCGAGTGCCCGATAAAAAGATATCCCCCTGTATTCAGACACTGATAAAACCGGTTAATCAAAGCGGACTGTGTTGCCTTGTCAAAATAAATCATCACGTTCCTGCAAAATATGATATCGGAGAGATAACTGGACGGAGGCGTATCCATCAAGTTAAATCTCGAAAACCGTATCATATTCCTGATATCTTTTTTGATGCGAAAATGTCCTTCCCACTGCCCGCATCCCATCTGAAAATATTTCCTCAACATGGCAGGAGACAGATTCTTAAGCTTGTCTTTATGAAATATTCCCTCTCCCGCAGAGTGGAGCACCCTGGTGGAAATGTCGGTTGCCATAATTTTGACATCGGCGGACAATCCGTTAACGCTTTCATCGATAATCATCGCGAGGGAGTAAGGCTCCTCCCCCGTTGAACAACCGGCGCTCCATATC
>JAPLJQ010000442.1 GCA_026388495.1 Deltaproteobacteria bacterium
GGGACGAAGAAGAAGTAATGAATACTTTTGTATAATTGAATATTTGCGCCAGTAAAGGGTCACGGGCGATCTTGAGGTTAAGATCGCCCGTGCTTGCTAACGGCGCCAGGTTTTTGTCAACGTACCAATGAGCTCCGAAGCGCCCCCTTGAATACTCAATTCAATAGTTATGATAATGCGGTTTTTTGTGAACACATCCGGAGTGATGCAAAATATTATTAAAAAAATACTTATTCTCACCATACTTCTATGGGTATTCGGTTGTACTGCTTCACCGATGCCTCCGGAAGTTAAACTGGCTGAAGAACAGGAGCATAACCTCTGGAGGTCGGAGGCTCAAGTTTATGCGCCGGCAGAATACAACCGTTACAGGATATCGTTTCGGCAGGCGAAAGAAGACCTGATCAAAGAAAAATCCCGATTTGTATGGTTTCAGGATTACCGGATCGCTCAGTCTGAGTTCAGAGATGTTTTGAAAGCCGGCTATGTTTTGCAGGAAAAGATTTTAAAACAAAAGAACATAAAAAAAGAGAGCACCTTCAATCAAATATCCTCGCTTAAAAACAGAATAGAAACGCTTAAGGGGCTCACTGAAATGATCAATGAAGGAAGGCTGGCAAGGAAAGACCTTGTCAAAGCGGAACTACTCCTGTCAGAGGCAACTGTCCGGTATGACAACGATGATTATGTTGCTGCTGAAGACAAAATAAAAAAAATATCCGGATTCATTACGGCGGCTGAAGATGCGGTGCTCCCCATTTTTAACCGTTATGCGGACCGAAGTCATATCAACAAATGGCAGCGACTGGCGAAAGAGACCATAGATGAGTCAAAAAACAGCGACATTCCTGCAATTATTGTAAATAAGAGCAAGCGTATCCTTGTGCTCTATAAAAGCGGCGCCCCCTTCAAGACATTTAGCATCGGCCTCGGACGCAACGGGTCTTTCGACAAACTCCATGCCGGCGACAACTCGACCCCTGAAGTGAAATACAGGGTAATAAAAAAAATATCTGTAAGCCGTTACCACAAGGCATTATTAATAAATTACCCGAATGAGGATGACCGGAGGAATTTCATTCGCGCCAAGAAAAAAGGTCTTATTCCGGCGGGAGTCCGGATAGGCGGACTGATAGAAATACACGGCGGCGGCAAGGACAGCATGACATACGGCTGTATTGCCATGGACAACAATGCGATCGATTATATCTTCAGTCTTGTCCCTGTCGGGACTAAGGTGACCATTGTCGGGGCCATTGATTACGAAAACGGCCTCTCGTCGGCTATAGAAGGGCGATGAAAAGATGTTGAAAAACAGGAAATTTCTTAAGATTCTTATCATTTTATCCATCATATTTTTGACTTTCGAGTCTGCCGGATATTATCTCGGGAGCAGAGATGTATCGTTCAGCAATAAAGGAAATCTCGGCAGGGAAAATGGCAAAATGAGTTTAAATGCGCTGAAAGCAAGAAACTCGGCGCTCAAACAAAGGTTAAAAAGCCTCACCCCCGATGAGATTTATATCGTCATAGACACCGGCAGGAATATGCTCTATCTGAAAAGAGGCAATGGGAAGATCCGTGAAGCCGTCATCTCAGCCGGAAGTGGCAGTATTCTGAAAGATCCAGCGGGCAAACGTCAATGGATATTCGATACGCCGCGGGGCGAATACCATGTGCAGACAAAATATCTCGCTCCTGCCTGGACAAGGCCGGACTGGGCGTTCATTGAAGAAGGCGAAGCGATACCCAAGGACCCCAGAAAAAGGGTAGAGGAAGGCGTCCTCGGAGAATCAGGGTTGGCGACAAGGACCTCAAGACTGTTTATTCTGCAGCCGGCATAGGTACGAGGATCTATATCTTCTAATGATGCGGCTGCAATTCATATTGCTTTTTATTGCCTTGATTGCCGGCCCGGCTTCTGCCGGTGACGACAAGGAGAGATATATCAGAGAAAACAGACTTTTCGAAGAGGAACTTGCCCTGGCCCGCAAACCCGATATCTACTTTGTTTTCAATCTGAAGGAAAAAATGGCCTCTATCAAGGCCAGGGGAATTCACCTGAGGGAACTGCAAATTAATGACTTCCACTGCTTGGGCAGCCCTGTTTCGGACAACGTATATCGTCTGAGAAAGAAAAGTACATTCTTTAAACCTGGCAGGGAGATGATTAAGCCCGGAGAAAGCAAGGAAAAGGACAACTTCAAGATAGAGGCGCTGGAACTGTCCGACATGCCGTCAAGATATACTCTTGTTCTTGACGGCGGCGTAAAGATATCGATAAGACCGCCAACGGAAGGGATTGTCTCAGGAATAGGCAACATATTCCATACCTCAATACAATTCTTTATTCGCC
>JAPLJQ010000589.1 GCA_026388495.1 Deltaproteobacteria bacterium
GGATCAGTTTGTGGATAAAAGCGGAAGCGACTTCCCATATCATCTCACGCCCTCGCCGGCATTTTCAGAAAACATCCCGTCTATGGCAGTTTCCCGGAATCCGGGAGAATTGGGGACAGCTTCAGATGCTTTTCTTTACCACCATTCACCTGGTAATCAGCGAGACTTTATCAAGGAAAAAGGATAGTTGGCTGGAAATGACTGTACCTGCAACTGTCCGGCTGTGGACAGTTGCAATAATTGAGCGGATGGAAAGAAAGCAATTCTACGGATCATCTGACTGACTTCGATTAAGCTGATGATCCGCATGGCCGCCAGCCAATCCAGCGCAGGGAAGACCTTTGTATTTACACTTGTTCGGCAATATTCAGGAACCGCACGTCTACTTTGCAACCCATAGATTGAACTGCTGCCCATCTCCGAATGCATTTTGATATTCTCTGTTTAAAATATCGGATGTAGAAACTGCTTCGATATCCGAAACTATACGCGCGATTTTCATCGCCTGCTCCTCGTATCCTTTTTTTGATATTATCTTTCCCTCAAACTTGGCATTGCCGCTGTCACTTGTTTTGTACATTTGGACACTCGCGCCATATTTCTTGAGTCGAACACGGATTGCCTCGGCATCCTCTTCCCGTTTATTTATATAAACCACTCTCACTTTTAGGCCGCTGAAATTGTATCGAGTAATAGCATCGCTGGGGGGGGCAGGTTGTCTAATTGCCACTACCTGCTGTCCATGAGTCAGATTCGCATTCTGTCGAGCCAAGTCGTCTTTCTCTATACGTAGTCTTTCCTTCTCCGCCTCTATACTCTGCTTTTCTTCTTCCAATCGGCGTTTCTCTTTCGCCAAACGTTTCATCTCCTCCATCTGCACCCGCTGGGTGGCAAGATTTCTCTTTTCTACTTCCAGACGATTCTTCTCCATAGCAACACTTTGCCGCTCTCTCTCCAGCCCTGATGAATCTGACTGCACCGCAGTCGTCATTCCTGTCAAAATGAACACAAATTCACCCTCCCCGTCAATGCTGCCGTATTGAGGAACCTGTTTGGTTCCTGTGTAGCGTGAAACCTTTGGCTTTACATAGGAGGCCAAGTCGCTGAAGGTGATGAAACCTTTTTCGTCCCGGTCCGCTGAACCATCCAGGGCATCCAGAATATACTTGGTAAATACGCCATGCCCACCTTCCTCATGGGCAAGTTCTCCTTTGCCCCCAGCGGTCAACATCTGATGTGCCTTGCGGGTTGTGATCTTCCGTAGATAATCGCGTTCGCTGGGAGGAATGGTTCCCGACCTCGTAAGCCCCAAGCCAGCATAACAGGAATCGATCAGGTAAAGAACGTGCTTAGCGCGCAACCTTCGGGAGAAGACCCGGACCTGATCCATGGAAATGGCCGTGGAAAATATGTTCCTAGTATCTGCATCGACGGGAATGATATAGCCCATCTGAGTGCTGTCAGCCATCTCCTCTGTTTGACCGTGGCCGGCAAAGAATATTATAACACGATCGTTTTTTTGCACCTTCTGGGGTAATTCGTCTCCCAGAATCTTGAGAATGTTGTCCTTGGTTGCATGTTGATCAAGCAAGAGAGTTGTCTGGAAACCCAGGAATTTGAGCTTTTCCTCCATCGCCCGAGCATCCTTGACAGCGTATTCGAGGGAAGGCCATTTATCATAGGCATTGACACCAATGATCACGGCATAGCTTTGATTATAAAGGGTATCAAGGGCGGGGGCTGATTTCGGAGTTATCTGGACACCACGCTTTGATTTGGGGGCGGCATCCAAAGACGTATAAGACACTAGGGTCAATACACAAAAAATTAGTATAAAGCGATAATATTTCATCGATACGACCTTTTTTATCACAAATCGATGACAATTCATACATCAGACATCAACAAATATCTACTATATTTTATGATTTACATTCGAGATTATGTTGGTTCGCCAAAAGTACCGGGCGCTTGATTTCAGGAAGCTATACGTATTTTGTTAACCAAAGAAAAGTGCCTCTCAAGACATCGCATGTTTCAACTGGCAAGCAATGAATCAGTCTGATGGTCGGATGTGACTCTTGGTTTCGTCGGCTGTTTGCGGGAGACGGATTACAGGGGGCGAATTTCGCGGATTTCCACCTTGCCGTCAAGGGCGTCTTCAATCCGGCTCCTGTAATCGACGGTAAAGCGCAGGCATACGCCGCAATCGGAGCTGATATGACGGGGAACAGGGATAAGCTTGTGAGGGAGCCCCATTTCCTTGAGAATCTTTTCGGATCGCAAGGCGTGATGGACGGAGTTGAACAGAACGACGTGATAGACTTCCTTATCCGTCACGGAATGACCAGCCTCCCCGCCGCCGCCATGGTTGAGGTGATATCGTACATATTGGAGACGATCCCGCAGGCAAGATCGTTTGAGATGCCGAAATAATTCAAACAGGTGCCGCAGACAAGGATGGACACACCGGCTTCCTCGATCTTTTTGAGATCGTCCAACACTTCCGAGTCTTTGACCGTCAGCTTCACACCGGTGTTGTAGAAAATCAGGGTTTCCGGAAGAGGATCCAGGGTTAGAATGGTATGGATGAAACTCCTGATGAGTACGTATCCCAGTTCGTCATTTCCCCGTCCCATCCGGTCAGAAGAGATGACCACAACAAGAGGTCCAGCAGTCGCACAACTGTCATTGAATGTCCCGGACGGGGACTGTTCTGTTTCCGCAGGCGCCGTTCCGCCCTGCTTCTTCGAGAGATGGATATGGAACGTGCCGTCCTCTTTCTTCTCGGTGTCAACTGTACAACCCGATTTCGTTCCCATGCGCCTGACGTTCTCCGCGGCTGTGTCATTGTCCACGATCACCGTGATCTCGTCCTCCTGCTCCAGTGCTTTTTTCGTCAGGATGACGGGCTGGGGGCAGGCCAAGCCTTTCGCGTCAATGATGTTTTTCATAATATAAGATATCTCCCTTCGGTCGATATGACATAAAATTGTCGATATGATATAAATTTTCCAACATGATACAGGGTTTCCGATAAAATACGGAATTGCCTATGAGGTGCTAAATTTCGGTTGAATACTGCCCGGTATCACTTCCCATGACCGTGGCGGCTGGTCAGATGCTGTACCGCCTCTAAGGCACGATCGATGTCCTCTTCCGTATTGAAATAACCGAAACTGAACCGGACTGTCCCACCGGGGAAGGCGCCGATGGTTCTGTGAGCGGCGGGAGCGCAGTGCAACCCCGGTCTGGACATGATGCCGAATTGTTCGTCGAGGGCGAAAGACGCCTCCGAGGATGTCATCCCGTCGATATTGAAAGAAACAACGGGGATTTGGAGCAATGCGTCTCCCGGTCCGTATATATGGACGCCGCTGATGGATTTAAGACCGTCCAGAAAGCGTCGGGTCAGCATCATTTCTTCTGCACGGATGTTATCGATGCCCCTGCCTGTGATATAGTCCACTCCGGCGCCCAGCCCTGCGAGCCCGATGGTGTTAGGCGTGCCGGATTCGTATCGGTCGGGCATGAAGTCCGGTTGCTGTTCAAATTCCGACCGGCTCCCCGTTCCACCGAGTAAAAGCGGCGGAATTTTCTTCTCAAGGCCCTTTCGAATGTAGAGCCCCCCCGTTCCCTGGGGGCCAAAGAGGGACTTGTGTCCCGTAAAGGCGAGAAGGTCGATGTTCATTTCCTCGACGTGGATCGGCAGAGCTCCCGCCGTCTGGGCTGCATCCACGCAGAAGATAAGGCCGTGTTCCCTCGCAATATTTGCGATTTCCTGAATGGGCATGATCGTGCCTGTCACATTGGAGGCATGGGTCAGGACAATGGCTTTTGTATTGCTCTTTATCGCGGGCGCCAGGTCGGCCTGGTCAAGCACTCCCTGAGGGGAACATCTGACGACAGATAAGGGACAGCCTTTGGCTTCCAGAGCCCGGAGGGGCCGCATCACCGAATTGTGCTCCATGCCCGATGTAATGACGTGATCGCCCGGCGAGAGGAGCCCTCCAATTGCCAGATTCAGCGCTTCCGTGGCGTTCTTCGTGAAAACGATCTGAAAGGGATCTTTCGTTCCGAAAAGACGGGCGAGGGACTCTCTGGTTTCCATGATGATCCTGCCCGCCTCGATGGACAGCCGGTGCGCCGACCTGCCGGGACTGCCGCCGATTATCCGCTGGTAGCGATCCATGGCCAGCAGCGTTTCTTCAGGTTTCGGCCAGGATGTGGCGGCGTTGTCAAAATAAATCAGATTCATGACAGACTATCCCTGACTGCAAGACAGCAGTGATCCGGAACAGGATGATCCCGCCCCGGCGGTGCACCCGAAACAATGGACGCCGGTGACGATCCGCCGCTCTCTCAGCAGATCACTGTCAAAATCTTCGACCCTGTCCGGTGCGCCGTGATTGACCATCATTCCAAGAGCCAGATTAAAGTCGCAATCATACATCGTCCCGTCCCAGTCGATGCTGATCTGATGACGGCACATCAAACCGTCAATTGTGGCCGGATTGAAGGCGGTTGTGAGCATCGCCAGATAATTTTCCATTTCTCCGTTCTGTTCAAGGCGCCGCCGGAACCGTCCCAGAGGCAGGTTTGTCAGAGCGATGAGCTTGCTGAAGGAGATGTCGAAGCGGGCCCTCAGCTCCTGGCGGTAGGCATCCTCAAGGACGGATTGATCGGGTGGTAGAAAAGGGCCGCCCGGGTTGTATACCAGTGTCAGGGGCAGTTCGTTTTCTATGCCGTAACCTGCCTCGTTGAGGAGACGCAGCGCTGCGATGCTTCTCCGATGGACGTCGGGGCCCCTTTGGGCATTCACATTTTCCTCCAGATAACAGGGCAGGGATCCGACGAGTCCCACTTTTCTTTTCCTGAGAAAAGGGATGATTTCTTTTTCGGGAGACTCCATGAGGGCCGTCAGGTTGGTGCGCATCTGAACTTTTTGTTCCTTTTCTTGTAAAGCTGAAATGAAACGCGTGATTTCCGGGTGCAGTTCCGGAGAACCGCCGGTGATATCCACCAGACGGAAGGTGTTTTTCTCCGCAAGCGCCAGAATCTTTTCCATGGTTGCCCACGACATTATCTCCGTCCGACCGGGAGAGCATTCCAGATGACAGTGCGCGCAGGCCAGGTTACAATACCGGCCGATGTTGACCTGAAGTATCTCAATCCCCTGGCTCTGGAGTCCCTCGGGAAAAATTTCCGTTATTCTCGCATCAAAGTCGTTCATGATTGGATTCCCCCGTGTATCGACTCTCATCGATGGTGGTTTTATCGATTTTACCTTCCTTATACTACGGGAATGAGGAGCAAATGCAACAACTAAAAGATTATTTCACTTTACCGACCGGATAGTCCGCTTCGTCCCATGCCTTGATGCCGCCGGGATGACGATACACGTTTTTGTAGCCGAGCTTCACGGCCCACATGGCGCCATTGTGGCTGCGTGTGCATTTTACGAAACCGCAATAGAATACGATCAGACGATTCTTGTCCGGTCCAAGCAGCTTTTCCAGGTCGGTCTTTGTCTTATCATCCAGTTTGTTCATTTCCGGGATGGGAAATAC
>JAPLJQ010000598.1 GCA_026388495.1 Deltaproteobacteria bacterium
GCCCTTGGTGGTATCAAAGAGCTGATCGGTCGGTTCCGAAAACTGGTTTGGCATTACAACAACGGTCGATTGACAAACCAGATCCATTTCAAACTGACGGCCTATCAAATATTATTATAGATATTTATGCGACTATGCTTATGATGAAAACGGGCCGGCGGGAACCACCGGCGTTACCTATTTGAGATTACCCCTGTCTATCTTCCTCCAGTTTTACCACCGACAGGGTTTCCGTTACATACCGGGCATCGTTTTTGACTATTTTCAGAGAGGAAGCAATTTTTTCCTTTGTATCCAGATCCTGAACATGAGAGCTGATATCTTCAAGGGAAGAAATGAGTTTTTGATGGTTTGTCGTGATGCGCTTTAATATCACGGATAGTCCATCGATCATGTCGTTGATTTTTTGACATTCCTTTCTTAAATAATCTCCCTGCCGGAGGTATACCTTGCGTGTTAAATCTCCCTCAGCAAGCCTTCGGAACGTATGAGAAAAATTGACAAGGGGTCCACAGATTCGATGGGTGATGATAATCTGGTGCAACGTATATAAAGCCAGAATCACAAGCAAGGCGGGCACCAATCTTTTAACAACCATAAGAAAGGTCTGGGCGGCACGATACTGGATTTCCAGATCTTCTGAAAAAACCATATCGCATACGATAGGGTACAGAATCAGAGTCACTGTAACGATGGCAATAATAAACATATAGATCAGACTGTGAGCAATCATCCTGATCTGAAGATCCCAATCGACAATGTAATTCTTTAATTTCCTGTCATACGGTTCCGCCATGACCTATTCATCCTTTTCAGTTATCTGACTTGTGGAAAAATCATAGACATACCGAGTTGTTAACCTGTTATGGCTGGCTTCGGCTTTAAAGCCCGGCGGGTCCAGCGGGTGCTGGTCGTCACCCGATAGGATTTCAATTCTGACCGCGCTGGAGGGCTTGTGTCCCAGTTCCGGCACGTTTAAAGGACCGGAAGGGGGAGGGCCGCCTTCAATAAAATCTCCGGCAGCGCCTAAATACCTGCCGTGTCCGGAAAAATAATTCTCCTGCGCATCCACAAAACCCTTCAAATCATGCATGATGGTTATCTTATAGGCTTTGTTTAAATAAATGCGCACAGCCCCGATGGCGATGGAGGCAAGGATGCCCAATACAATCATAACCATCAGAATTTCAATTAATGTAAATCCTTTTGTGCCGGTATTCTTACGGAACATACAGGATCCATTTTGTTACGATCTATTTCAGGCCTGGACCAGCCGTCGCGTTTGTTTTTTCAGACGACTGATTCGGCGACGTAAAAAACTCACCTTTTTTCCTTCTTTGTTTTCCCGGGCCGCCATTTTCTCGTCTTTAAAATGTCTGATCTTTGCCTTCATTTCCTGCTTGGTTTGCAACTTTTCACTATCCTTAACCTTCTTCGCCGGTTCTTCGTCTTTGATCCCTTTTGCTTTCCTGATAAAAGCAGCCAGTTCTTCCTTTTTCATATCATGAACTGAGGTGGTTCTTGGAAATTCAAGGGCAATCGCCTTCAATTCCTTGACAGTCATCTTTTCCAATGGCTTGTCTTCCTTGTGTTCCTTTTTTTTGATCTCTTCGGCCATTTTGA
>JAPLJQ010000176.1 GCA_026388495.1 Deltaproteobacteria bacterium
CAGAGCATGAAAGATATTCTTTCAGGAAAGAACGGCGCCTGCCGAAAGATTGTGCTCCTCAACGCGTCTCTCGCAATTGTGGCCGGCGAAAAAGCCGAAAACATCCGGGAAGGCATATCCATAGCCGAAAAATGCATTGACAGTGGCGCTGCGATCAGGAAACTTCAGGCCCTCATTGAGCTGAGCAACCGTTAGTTCGCATAGTCGTATGACATTATTATTAAGATGTGTAAACATGATATTAGATAAGATTATATCCGCAAAAAGAGAAGAGGTGATCAGTCTGACTAAGACCACGCCTCTTTCGGAATTAAAAGCGGCCGTCTGTGACCTCCCTCCTGCCCGTGATTTTAAAGGGGCTCTGATGGATAAAAATTGTGCCATCATCGCGGAAATAAAAAAACGTTCACCTTCAAAAGGCATTTTAAGGGATGACTTTGATCACCGCCGGATTGCATCAATTTATCAGGCAAGTGGTGCATCGGCCATTTCTGTTCTGACGGATCAGACGTTTTTTGGAGGGGATAAAAGATATCTCTCCGACATCGGAAAGATCGTACATCTTCCTCTTTTAAGGAAAGATTTTATCATCGATATGTATCAGGTCTATGAGACGAAAATTCTTGGAGGAGACGCCTTACTTCTCATTGCGGGAATCCTGGAAGCGGAAATCCTGAAGGAACTCATTGGTTTGACAGAAGGGCTTGGACTTTGCGCCTTTGTCGAGGTTCATACCAAAGATGACCTCGACAAGGCTCTTGCTGCCGGTGCGACGATAATCGGCATAAACAATCGTGATTTGAAGACATTTTCTACAGACCTCAACATCTCTTTAATCCTTGCACCTCACGTTCCTCCAAACACGAGCCTTATCAGCGAAAGCGGCATCCGCACACGAAAGGACATTGATATTTTACTGAATGCAGGAATCCACGCTTTTTTAGTTGGCGAAACCCTTATGCGAGCCGACAATGTGGGCAATAAAATGAAAGAACTTCTTGGCAGGAATCAATAAATAATGGAAATAAAAATCTGTGGAATCACCAATCTAAAAGATGCCATCTGTGTCTGCAAATCTGGCGCTGACGCTATCGGATTCATATTCTATCGTAAGAGTCCAAGATATATCTCGCCTGAAACCGCCAGGGACATCATCAAAAACCTTCCGCAGGATTTGTGCAAGGTGGGCGTCTTTGTGAATCATGATCCCCGCGATGTAAAAGACATATTTTCCCTATGCGGCCTCACGATGATTCAACTTCACGGTGATGAATCGCCTGAGTACTGCCGTCAATTTGCTACTGACACCCTTATCAAGGCAATCTCTTCCCGGACACAAAAAGACCTCTGTGGATTACCGGACTTTCCTGTAAGGGCAATCCTTTGGGACGCCAGCGAACCTGGATATTATGGTGGAACAGGCAAGACATCCAACTGGGACCTCGCTGCCATGGTAAAAAAGACACATAATCTGATTCTTGCAGGCGGGTTGAATGTTTCAAATATTAATGACGCGATCATGACCGTATCACCCCATGCCGTTGATGTGAACAGCGGCGTAGAAATCTCTCCGGGCAGAAAGGATCCGGTAAAAATACATAGCATTATCGAAATGATTCGCACGATCACAAGAAATTCTCCAGGACAAGTATTTTCTAAGAAGAAAGATTCGGAGCATCAAGCCTGATCTCATATTTTTACATCATAACAAGAAATTAAATACAAAGGAAAACATTATGCAGCAAACTTTACCCGATAAAAATGGACACTTCGGAATATTTGGCGGACGCTATGTTGCAGAAACCCTGATGCCCGCCCTTATTGACCTTGAACATGCCTATAAGGCGGCACGAAAGGACAGAGCTTTTAAAGATGTGCTTGCCCGTTATCTTTGTGAATATGCGGGTAGAGAAACGCCTCTTTATTACGCAAAGCGTCTAACCGAAGAGATGGGGGGTGCCAGAATTTATCTGAAGAGGGAAGATCTTAATCACACAGGATCTCACAAACTCAACAATACCCTGGGTCAGGCGCTGATGAGCATGCGGATGAACAAAAGAAGGGTGATCGCTGAGACAGGCGCAGGACAACATGGCGTCGCCACTGCCACGGTAGCCGCCCTTTTCGGCATGGAATGCCGGATTTTCATGGGAGAAGAAGATATAAGACGTCAGGCGCCCAATGTATTCAGAATGAAAATTTTAGGAGCTGAGGTCGTACCCGTCACTACGGGAACGGCAACCCTGAAGGATGCCATGAACGAGGCCATGCGGCAGTGGGTGTCGCTGGTTCGGGATACCTTCTACATTATCGGAACTACGGCAGGTCCTCACCCCTACCCCATGATGGTGCGGGATTTTCAGAGCGTCATCGGTAAAGAAACAAAAGGGCAGATATTGAAGAGAGAAGGCAGACTTCCCGACTACCTCATTGCATGTGTGGGTGGTGGCAGCAACGCCATGGGCCTTTTTTATCCATTCAAGGATATTCCCGCCGTTAAGATGATCGGTGTTGAGGCGGCCGGAAAGGGCATCAATACGGGTCATCATGCAGCCAGCATATCCGCAGGAAGCATCGGCGTTCTTCATGGAAACAAGACCTATCTTCTTCAGGACGGAAACGGTCAGGTGCAAGACGCCTACTCCATCGCTGCCGGGCTCGACTATCCGGGGGTCGGCCCCGAACATGGCTATTTCAAAGATACGGGAAGAGCAAGCTATGTCAGCATTGAGGATGAAGAGGCAATCCATGCCTTCATGTTTCTTTCAAAATATGAGGGTATTATTCCCGCCATGGAGAGCGCCCACGCTGTGGCCTATGCCATGAAACTGGCGCCCACTTTGAAAAGAGATAACATCATCGTGGTCAACCTCTCTGGAAGAGGAGATAAGGATGCAGAAACCATCAGCCAGAGAATGAATGTAACATGAACTGTCTCAGACAAGACTCTGATGTGTGAAATATCATTTCGTGTTTTGCACTGAATCTTTGACGAACTCGGAAAAAGTTTTAAAATCCTTACTTTGTCATTCCGGACTTTATCCGGAATGATGAAAAATGAGAAATATTATCTGGAGATTAAATCATGAGCGGAAGAATAGGGAAAAAGTTTATCGAGTTGCAGCGCAGGAAGGAGAAGGCTTTGGTCGTCTATCTTACTGCGGGAGACCCCGATCTGGAAACGACGTATCGTCTCATCCTTGAATTAGAAAAATCCGGAGTAGACATCCTTGAAATCGGCGTTCCTTTCTCAGATCCGACAGCCGACGGCCCCATCATTCAAGCAGCTTGCCTGAGAGCGCTCCGCAGGGGGACCACCCTGTCCAATATTCTCCATATGGTCAAATCCATCAGGAAGGTTTCCCAGATCCCCGTAGTCCTGTTTGGTTATTACAACCCCATTTTTTCCTTCGGGAATCAGGCATTTGCAAGAGAAGCAAAACTGGCGGGCGTTGACGGAATCCTTGTCGTCGATCTCCCGCCGGAAGAATCACAGGAACTTCGGCAATACACGGATCGTGAAGGCCTTGATTTCATCTCCCTTATTGCACCCACAACGGACGAAGATCGAATAAAAAAGATTTCTAAAAACTCCACAGGCTTTCTTTATTACATTTCTGTTACCGGGGTTACAGGAACGGCAACGCCCCGACCCGGAGACATCAAAAAGGATGTCGAAAGAATTCGCGACATTACCCCCCTTCCCCTGGTCGTCGGTTTTGGCATTTCCACGCCCCGTCAGGCCCGTGAAATTGCCTTTTATGCAAACGGCGTTGTCATCGGCAGCGCCTTTGTCAAAATGATTGAAGAGCATACAGGTAACATTGACTTGGAAAAGAGTGTCTCGTCTTATGCGGAGGATATAAAAATGGCGCTTTAAATAGCCCTTGACAAATCGCGGGGCAGAAAATATCTATAATCATGAATTTTACCATCTTCGATATCCCCGTATTGAAAAACTTTCTCCAGGCGTTTTCCATCATCATCTTGAGAATATTCGGATGGCGACGTTAAGGTCGGCTGCCCGATATCCCCAAATTCGTCATGATCGCTGCACCTCATACTTCGAACTGGGATTTTCCAATCGCACTGGCCGTCATGTTTGCCTACAAGATGAATCTGAACTGGCTGGGCAAGGACGCCCTTTTTCGCTGGCCATTCGGCGGTTTCTTCAAATGGCTGGGCGGCATACCCATCAACCGTTCAAAGCCGGGCGATGTGGTGGCACAATCGATCAAGGCCTTCAAAGACAAGGTAAAAATGGTGATGGTAATCGCTCCCGAGGGAACGCGGAAAAAAGCAAGATACTGGAAAACAGGATTTTATCACATCGCCAATGGTGCCGACATCCCTATTGTCATGGGTTTTTTGGATTATATTAGAAAAGTGGGCGGTATCGGTCCTTCATTCATGCCAACGGGAAACATTGATATCGACATGAAATCGATTCAGGAATTCTATGCCACTATCACCGGCAAATTTCCCGAAAAATCCGTGCCCGCTATGATTGCTCCGCGGGACACATAATCCATTATTAAACTTGCTTTACGGATGAGAGCATTATAATAGATACAGCGCATTCGGATGATGAACTATTAAAATATTTGATTAATATTATCAGGTGTATTCAGGTCAACATAAGGAAAGATAGTTAAGATGCTATTCAACAACACTGATCCGAAAAAGATTGGTTTGAACCGTCCAAAAATCAAAGATGGAACCTACGATGAGGCTTATGCTTTCCGGGGCTGCCTTGAAGCGCGTATCAGCGGCGGCGTTTTTACCGGTCAATACGTTTTTTACAGCGCCAAATCTCCGAAAATCAGCGGCGGAGAATTCAAATCCGATTTTTCCTTTTATGCCGCAGAAACCCCCCTGGTATCCGGCGGCATTTTTTCAGGCAAGATGTCTTTTTACGGTACCATATCCCCCGTTATCCACAATGGGAATTTCGACGGTGATTGGATTTTTTGCGAAAGTCAGGGAGCCCTGATAAAATCCGGCCATTTCTCATGTTCCGGCGCCTTAAGTGAAGCTGTCAGGGCAGCCGTCCATGGCGGCTTATTCAACGGTTCGGATTTCGGCATCACCTCGCGGCAAATGGTTATTACCGGCGGAAATTTTACCGGCCCAGGACTACTCAAATGCAGTCAAA
>JAPLJQ010000080.1 GCA_026388495.1 Deltaproteobacteria bacterium
GATTGCTGTACAAAATTTTTTTTTAGATCTCTCATCTCTAGAGATAATTGACCGTACAAAGTACGTTCAGCTTAATTGATACGATTGCTGTTATAATGTTTATCATTTTATTCGCACATCGCTGGAGAATGAAATAAGGGTTTAAAATTCAATCACCTTTTTTTAATATGAAAACGGGCTTACGCCGTTTTCATGTCCGTATACCTGTGTCGTCATCGGCTCATCGGCGGTTGACATGAAAATCGCATTCACGATTTTTTAGTCGTCTCACCTGAGATCGCAGCTCTCAGAAGCATTTTTTTGTACTGTCGATCTGGCGGAATTATTCTCGTGCGGAGTCTGTTTTTGTTTTCACTTGACTTATCGTTTCCTATGGATCCTCTGATGAGCAGATCGTTAACTGCATGGAACACGGTTGCCGGAAGATGGCCGATCACACCCGTTCTGTGCGGCACCCTCCATTGCCCAATCACGTTTTTGTGGAAAATCTGCCCGTAAAACCGGTATTTGGTTATGACATCGCCGCGTACGGATCCGTGGTTTGGGTCCGCATCCAATCCGGGTTCAGTTAATACCCGGATTCCATCAAAATCCTTTGGATAACTTCAAAAATTTTCGTAGTAATCCAATAGTTTATATCATGACATCTCTTTGTAGGGATAATCACAAATGTCACTGAATTTCTGCACACGGACAGCGAGGAGAATTACAAAGCTCGGGTATGCACCAAAGGTTGCTATCCGGTACGCCAGGTTCTTCTTTTTTTCAATGTTGTCTGTCTGTGCAGCGATGGGCGTCTTAAACGTCCCATCCAACGCATTGATTGAATCGATCACCGGTTCCGGGAAATCTCCTGCGGGCGCCCTGACTGGTATCTCCTCACCCGACTTTTTTGGTTTGCGTTGACCACCGGTTCGTCGGTGAAAGCGGCGCTCTTGGCTCCTGACTGTGCGTTAGTGTAATCTCAATTTAAAAAATTACGCGTGCTGCACTGAAAATAGCCATCGCGCTACACGGCTTCTCCCGGACCGGCGGTTTTGGATTTGTGATACAGAGCGTACGCATTCCCGCAGGAATTGCAGTCAACTACAAAAATTTCAATCGTGATCAACTATGAAAACAAACGAACAAAAAAACACAACAACGGGATCCTTTAAGATCCCCGAGCGGAGAAGCGAAGGCGTTGCCGGA
This sequence comes from Deltaproteobacteria bacterium, assembly GCA_026388495.1. Lineage (GTDB taxonomy): Bacteria > Desulfobacterota > Syntrophia > Syntrophales > UBA2185 > JAPLJQ01. Next base: position 1,192 of record JAPLJQ010000080.1, read on the forward strand.
CCTTCCCGCGAGGTGTCCAAACGGGATGCATCAGCGTCCGGTTCGGACAAAGCCGGACAGGAGAACAACACTATCGTGGAAAGTGATACCACACAGAAAAGTACGCACACCGAACCGCGACTGGTGGAGCGGAAGACCGAACTCCGGGGACTGGATATCGGTGCGACACGGCAGCCGAAGAGTACAATCCGGCGACAGACAGAGCAGGATCTCTATTGCCCGGATCCTGAAGTGACGTATGTCAAGGCGGAGAGGGCGAACCATGACCTTGTCTGCACGCTCATGGAACGGCAGGACCGGATGAACGAAGCAATCTTCTTAAAAATAA
>JAPLJQ010000388.1 GCA_026388495.1 Deltaproteobacteria bacterium
AGGGTCTGTTATCGGGTGAAAAGCACCGGGGGCGGAATAGGCGAGGTCCGTTTGTTCCACAATGGGAAACTCATCCAGTCAGACGGATATTACCGTGAAGTAGCAAAATCATCCTTTGAACAAACCCAACTGGCCTCTCTGAACAGCAAGGCCATCCATGACGACATGAGGAGCGTGACCATAAAGGATAAAGCTCATTCGGTCCCCACGACCATCAAACCCAAAGGAGAAACATTCGAAGACTGCAGAGAGATCGACCCCGTTGCCGGCGAAAATGAAGTGAGTGTAGCCGCCTTCAACGCGGGCAACACGATCCAGAGCTCCCTGAAAAGTGTTCATTTCAACTCTGGAGTTAAATTCGATGATCCTCACCTCTATATCCTTTCGATCGGCGTAGACCGATACCGGGACAAAAACATCAATCTCAAATATGCCGCAAAAGACGCGAAAGATCTGGAGGAGAAGATCAAGACACAGTCTGCCACCCTGTATAAACCGCAGAATATCCACTACGCACGCCTGACGGACACGGAAGCGACGAAGGCCAATATCATCGGAAAGATCGACGACCTGGCGCGGGTCATAAAACCCGGTGACAGCTTTATTCTCTTTGTGGCCGGTCACGGCGTGCTGTTGCAGAACCAGTATTATGTGCTTACCCATGACTTCAACGGGCAGGTGAGTGATATGAACGTAATCAGCTCCAACGAGATCGTGGAGATGTCCAAGAAAATAAAATCCCTGAGCCAACTTCTCATCTTCGATACCTGCCACGCCGGCGGCATCGATTACATCATCAGCGGGCTGTATGATGCAAGGATGTCGGTGCTGGCGAAGAAGATGGGGCTTCACATCTACGCATCGGCAAATGACAAACAGGCAGCGATGGACGGCTATAAAGGCAATGGACTATTCACTCATGTATTACTGGATGGATTGAACAACAATAAAGAAGCTGACAAGAATAAAGACGGGGAGGTAACAGTTGTTGGCTTGGGTGAATACTCAAAGAAGATGACCACAAACATCTCAAAGGAAATCGGCCACAGCCAGACGCCACTGATTATTAACTTAGGGAAAGATAGCGTCATATACAAGCTAAAGTAGAAAAAACTATCGTGCATCATTGCAATCCGTAATCCTTACTCTTTTTATGCTGGCGAGCTGAGGAGTTGTAGGTAAACTCAATGATTTAGCCGATTCGGAAGGAATGAAAATCAGGAAGGAGTCTTTTTAGCATGCTCCTTCCTGAAATGTTGTATGCCTATTTTTTCCCTTCCATACAACTGTTCAATCGCTAATACTCAACATTAAATTGCCATTTGGGGATGGTTGCAGTATAAAAAACATTGATTTTTAAAATAGGGGGGTATTCCTATATGAAAAAGAACGTCATCGTTGTTTCTTTTCTTTTATTTACGATTATTCTCCAATCTTGTGGTCATGTATCTAAAGAAACTGCTTTTCTCAATACTTCTGCACAATGGGCGAAGAAGGACCCCGGAGGCTTCGTTGAAAAAGGATATATCGGCATAGGTGTGAAACTGAACACTGATGACGAGATCGAAATAATACATGTTGCTGA
>JAPLJQ010000098.1 GCA_026388495.1 Deltaproteobacteria bacterium
ATGATCCATCCGCCTTTCTTCAGGCTTCCCAGAATATTGATGGTGTTCATCAGGGATACATCGAGCACCACGGCCACATCTGCCTGTTCAATCTGGGAAAATGTTCGAATTGGTTCATCGGATATTCTTGTTGAAGCCGTGAGCGGCGCCCCCCTTCTTTCCGGGCCGAAGGTCGGTACGGAGGTTACTCCCTTAAACCCTTGAAAATAGGCGGATTCAGCCAGAATCTGAGCCGCGACCACCACGCCCTGACCACCCCTTCCATGCCAGATGACTTCATGCATACCGTTTTCCTTATCACGTTCCATAAATTAAAAAAGGCCATGGATTTTCCACCCACGGCCTTTAGGATGATGATTTTTTAGTGTCTATCCCTTCCTAAAAACGACGGGCGCCGGGTCGGACCCCAGCAAAGGAAGAGCGAGGCATAACAAGTCAATGAGATAATAAAGCCTCTTTTTTTCGTAAGTAGCCATCATTTCAGGAAACCTTAAAAAAGTTGGGGGAACATAGAACAAAAGGGGTCAGATGTCAATAGTGAAATTTACATCGGCGTTACCCGATTACAGGCTATTTTTCACCCTCTCTTCAGTTTCTCACAGAAGTTTTAAATTTTTCCTTGTAAATGATTCCAGGAAAAAGTATTTGACGCCCATACACCAGTAAATCAACGGTTGTAAAGATATGATTGAGAAACAACTGAAGACTAAATACGTATTTATCTGCGTTCTACTGATCATTGCAACGCTTGTTACCTACGGGCAGGTAAAAGATCATCCATTTGTAAACCTGGATGATGTTCACTACATCACGGATAACGCCCATATAAAAAACGGTTTAACGTATGAGGGCATCAAGTGGTCTTTAACCGCCGTTTATGCCAGCAATTGGCATCCTGTGACCTGGCTATCCCATATGCTGGACGTCCAGCTTTTCGGTCTGAAGCCAGGCGCTCACCATCTGGAGAATCTCTTCTTTCATGTGATCAATACCTTGTTGCTGTTCATGATTCTGAATCGCATGACCCATGCCCTCTGGAAAAGCGCCTTTGTGGCAGCCCTTTTTGCCCTCCACCCGCTTCATGTGGAGTCCGTGGCCTGGGCTTCTGAAAGAAAAGACGTCCTGAGCGCTTTTTTCTGGATGCTCACCCTGGGGGCGTATGTCTATTATACGGAAAAACCCGATTTCAAACGATACCTTGCCACTCTTGCTTTCTTTGCCCTGGGCCTTATGGCCAAGCCCATGCTGGTCACCCTCCCTTTCGTACTCCTGCTTCTGGATTACTGGCCCCTCAATCGTTTTCAGTTTCGAATAGCTGAAAAGGATGATTCCCCAAAGTTCCCCAATGCAGGAAACACCAGGCAGAAAAAAAGAAAAGCCGAAAAGCCACAGCATCCATGGGCGGTTCTGTTTCCCCTTCTCAAGGAAAAAATCCCCTTCATTATCCTGTCGGCCCTGTCCGGTGTGGTGACGGTCTATGCACAAAAAGAAGCAACCCTGTCTCTGCAAGCATTACCGTTCGCTGACCGGATCGGTAATGCTTTTTTCTCCTATATAAAATACATAAAGAAAATGCTCTGGCCTCAGGATCTTGCGGTATTTTACCCTCCGTTGGTTGTGCTGCCTGCATGGCAGATCTTGACGGCAGCCGCATTGTTGCTTGGCATCACGCTGGTAATGCTTTGGAAAGGAAAGCGCTACCCTTATGGCTCAGTCGGATGGTTTTGGTATCTGGGAACACTCGTGCCTGTGATTGGTCTGGTACAGGTAGGGGAGCAATCGATGGCCGACCGCTATACCTATATACCCATCATCGGGCTTTTTATCACGGCAGCCTGGGGCATACCGGAGCTTCTGAAAACATGGCGTCATCAAAAGATAGTTCTTGCCGTGTCTTCGGGCCTCCTCATCTTTGTTTTAATGTCCGTGAGTTACAAGCAGGTTTCCTGCTGGAAAAACAGTGCAACCCTGTTTCAGCATTGTCTTGATGTAACGCATGACAACTATGTGGCTCACGTAAACCTGGGAGTGGAATTGATCAATCTTGGAAAGACCGAAGAAGCCATTGCTCATTTTCGCAAGGCCTTGATGATTAAACCAAATGATGCAGAAGCTCACGCCAATTTAGGCAATGAGCTGCTTCGGCAGGGAAAGACCGAAGAGGCCATCTCTCATTTCACAACGGCATTACAGTTTAACCCCAATATGACTCCTGTGTATATAAATTATGGCGCTGCCCTGGCCACACAAGGCAAGTTTGATGAGGCAATCCGGTATTTAAACAAAGCCGTCCAACTCGGACCCGGTGTGGTGAATGCACATGGCATGCTGGCAAGCGTCCTGTTCATGTATGGGAAACATGATCAGGCTGCAGATCAATTCAGGGAGGTGTTGCGTCTGAATCCTGAGGATAAAACAGCAACGTCCTACCTGAATCGCATCATTGACGAACAGAAAGAACCGTAAAGATTATCATCATTATCATTGATAATTGATGAATAGCCTTGATCTGATAAGCTTCATCTTTGTCAGACGAAACGACAACGCGGTCAGGATGCAACCGATACCATATTTTACGCTTCGGTGAAAATTAATCGATGAAGAGTCGGCAGCGTATTGGGTTGGGCAACTG
>JAPLJQ010000546.1 GCA_026388495.1 Deltaproteobacteria bacterium
ATGAAGGCCAATTCGCCCGTCTCCGCGGCAGGCGGGACTGCGGTGATGTCCGCATCGCCAGGTTCTCTTCAAGTTCCTCTCGGAGAGGTGGCGGAGTTCCGGATCGTCAAGGGCCCGACCGCCATCAAAAGCGAGGAAGGACTTCTCACCTCTTATGTGTTTGTGGATTTCTCCGGCCGGGACGTGGGCGGTTATGTGGAGGAGGCGAAGAAAAAGGCAGCCACCCTCAAAATACCGGAAGGATACCGCCTGACCTGGAGCGGCGAATATGAGTATCTGGTCAAGACCCACGAGCGGCTGAAACTGGTCATCCCCCTGACATTGTTGATTATTTTTGTTCTCATCTATCTGAACACGAAATCGACTGTGAAAACGATGATCGTCCTTCTGGCCGTTCCTTTTTCCCTTGTCGGCTCCTTCTGGCTCCTGTATTTTCTCAACTACAACATGAGCATCGCCGTGTGGGTGGGCATCATCGCCTTGGCGGGGCTCGATGCGGAAACGGGGGTCGTAATGCTCCTGTATCTTGACCTTGCCTATGAGAAATGGAAGAAAGAAGGGAAGATGGCCAATGAAGCCGACTTAAAAGAGGCCGTTATGTTTGGGGCCGTCAAGCGCATCCGTCCCAAGATCATGACGGTAAGCGTTCTCCTGGCGGGTCTGATTCCCATCATGTTCAGCCACGGCGCAGGATCCGATGTCATGAAGCGCATCGCCGCCCCCATGGTCGGCGGCGTGATTACCTCCACTATTCTTGAACTGATCATCTATCCCGCTATTTACATGATCTGGCGGGGTCGGAACCTGGGAAAAAATTGAACACTCTGTTTTTGCAGCATCTTTTCCGCGAGGAGTGACGGTGTCATGCCCTGGGATGCGATCTTTGCGAAAGTCCTTGCCGGGGGTGAGATACAGACAGGCGATCACATCGAGATTGTTTGAAAAAAGGACGGATACGCCCATGAATCCATGGATGGAAAAACAAAAGATCCTCATCACCTGCCCGAAAGGAATCGTTCCCTGGCTTGCAGGCGAGGTCCTCGCCCTCGGCTTTCCCGTTCTTTCGGAAGGGGAGGCCGCTGTCGAAACGGAAGGAACGCTTACCGACACGATGCGGCTGAACCTCAACATCCGGACGGGCCATCGGGTACTCTATCACCTTGCGGCTTTCCCGGCGGAGAATCCGGACGGCCTCTACGCCGGCCTCAGAGAGATCCCCTGGGAGGCGTTCCTCCATGAAAGAGGCGAACATGCCTACCTCTGCATGACCTCGACTGTGGACACCCCGACGATCAACGACGCGCGGTTCGTCAACCTCAAGGCAAAGGACGCCGTCGTCGACCGGCTTATGGAGCGCTGCGGCGTGCGTCCCGACTCCGGTCCCGACCGGAACAGGGCGGTTGTCCATATCTACTGGAGGGGGAGCGACGTTGTCGTTTACCTGGATACCTCCGGCGAGCCCCTCTCCCGGCGGGGTTACCGTAAGATCCCCCTTTCGGCGCCGATGCAGGAGACCCTCGCGGCGGCGGTGATCTTCGCGACCGGCTGGAACGGGCGGCAGAGCTTCGTCAATCCGATGTGCGGCAGCGGGACCCTCGCCATTGAGGCGGCCCTCATGGCTGAAGGAAAGGCGCCGGGACTTCTCCGGAGCAATTACGGCTTCATCCATCTGAAGGGTTTCGATTCGGCCGCCTGGCGGAAGGTCCGGGCGGCGGCGCACGAGGTGCAGAAGGAAACCGCGGCCAGGATCATTGCCACGGACATCGACCCGAAAGCAGTCGCTGCGGCGCGTCAGAACGCCAGGACAGCCGGCGTGGAGAACCTCATAGAATTCAGAACCTGCCCTTTTGTCGCAACGCCGGTTCCGGAGCGGAGGGGGATCGTCGTCCTCAATCCCCCCTATGGCGAGCGGACGGGCGAGGTTTCGAGGCTGGTCGGCCTCTACCGTGAAATCGGGGATTTCTTCAAGCAGAAGTGCGGCGGCTACCGGGGATACATCTTCACCGGGAACGCGGCTCTGGGAAAACAGGTGGGCCTCCGGACGAAGCGGCGTATCCCCTTTTTCAACAGCGAGATCGAGTGCCGTCTCCTGGAGTACGAGCTCTACGAGGGGACCCGGCGGAAAGAAAAGGACCTAAAATAAATCTGTCCCCTTTGTTTTTGTTTGTCAAAGCAAATGTCTAATAAGATCGAAACATTACAATGCCGTAAGCGCCCGTCGTAAAATTCATGTCTGTAGTCATTTTAACTTGACACAAAACACTTTTTTTGCATACACTCCCCCCCACACAAAACCGGCACAGGAAAAGATTCCAAATATTGACTTTATCCCTAAGTCGGCAATGAAAGGAGAAAAATTTATGGCTACACCTGAATTCAAGTACCAGGATCCGTTCCCCCTCGGCCCCGACAGCACCAAATTTCGCCTCCTCGGCAAGGAAGGCGTATCGGTTGCTACTTTTGAAGGGAAGGAAATATTGAAAGTCGATCCGTCCGCCCTTACCTTTCTCGCCAATCAGGCCATGCGGGAAGTGTCATTCCTCCTGCGTCCCGAGCATAACGAGATGGTCGCCAAAATCCTCACAGACCCCGAAGCATCCATGAACGAAAAAGGCGTCGCCATCGCCATGCTGCGCAACGCCGAAGTTGCCGCCAAGTTTGTGCTTCCCATCTGCCAGGACACCGGCACCGCCACCATCGTCGGCAAAAAAGGGCAGCAGGTATGGACAGGCGCGAAGGACGAGGAGTACCTTTCCAAGGGGGTATACAAGACCTATACCGAGGAGAACCTCCGCTATTCCCAGACCGTGGCGCTGGACATGTACAAAGAGATGAACACCGGCACCAACATGCCTGCACAGATCGACATCTACGCTACTGAAGGGACGGAGTACAAGTTCCTTTTCATCGCCAAGGGGGGTGGCTCCGCCAACAAGAACTACCTCTACCAGGAGACCAAGGCGCTCCTCACCCCTACCAATCTCTTCAACTTCCTCGTCGACAAGATGAAATCACTCGGCACCGCCGCCTGTCCGCCTTACCACGTGGCCTTCGTCATCGGCGGCACCAGCGCCGAAGGATGCCTGAAGAGCGTGAAACTTGCCTCGGCCAAGTACTATGACAACCTTCCAACAAAGGGGAACGAACAAGGCCAGGCCTTCCGCGATCTGGAGTTAGAACAGAAACTCATGGAAGCGGCCCAAAAACTCGGAATCGGCGCCCAGTTCGGCGGCAAGTACTTCGCTCACGATATCCGCGTGGTTCGTCTGCCCCGCCATGGCGCTTCCTGCCCGGTTGGGATGGGAGTTTCCTGCTCCGCTGATCGCAATATCAAGGCAAAGATCAATAAAGACGGTATCTGGCTTGAGGAAATGGACGCCAACCCGGGCCGTCTCATCCCCGATGTGTACCGTCGCAAACATGGCGGTGGCGTGAAGATCGATCTCAACAAGCCGATGAAAGAGATCCTGGCTGATTTGTCAAAGCACCCTGTCTCTACAATGCTTATGCTCAACGGCACAATCGTCGTTGGCAGGGACATCGCCCACTCGAAATTTAAGGAGATCATCGATGCCGGCAAGCCCGTTCCCGAATATCTCCTCAAACACCCGATCTATTATGCAGGCCCGGCCAAGCAGCCGAAGGATAAGCCATCCGGATCTTTCGGTCCGACCACAGCCGGTCGAATGGATTCATACGTTGACCTGCTCCAGTCCAAGGGCGCTTCGCTCATCATGATCGCTAAAGGAAACCGGAGCCAGCAGGTGACGGATGCGTGCAAGAAACACGGCGGCTTCTACCTCGGTTCCATCGGCGGTCCTGCCGCACTACTGGCTGAGGAGAACATCAAGAAGGTCGAATGCATTGACTTCCCCGAACTCGGAATGGAAGCGGTCTGGAAGATTGAGGTCGTTGACTTCCCGGCGTTCATCCTCGTGGATGACAAGGGAAATGACTTCTTTAAACGGATAGGCTGCTAATTGTGAAAAACAAAACCCCCGGTTGCGGAAGCGGCCGGGGGTTTTTATATTAAATCTAATCCGTCCCCTTTATTCTTTTCTTCAAAGACCTGACCGCTTCGGCAATGTCGGGGGCCTGGGTGATGGCTGTGACCACGGCCACCCGCCTTGCTCCTTTGGCAATCACCTGGTCGATGTTGGATTCATTGATACCCCCCATGACCGTGAAAGGAATTTCTGTGTTCTTTTGGATGAGAGCAATCGCATCAGGCCCTAAGGCGTGTCCAACGCCCATTTTGGTCTTTGTGGGGAATATGGGGCCGATATTGATGTAATCCGCCCCGTCCGCCTGGGCCTGCAACGCCTCTTCAGGGGAATGGGTGGAAATTCCGATGAGGAGTTCCGGCGCCAGCTTCCTTGCGGCGATGAGGGGAAGGTCGTCCTGTCCCAGGTGAACGCCGTCCGCTTTTACGGCGAGGGCAATATCCAGGCGGTCGTTGATGATCAGCAGCATGTCCGCCCTGGCCGTGATTTCCCGGAACCGAAGCGCCAATTCGTACAACGCCCTTGTGGAATAGTCCTTCTCCCGGAGCTGGATGATTTTCGCGCCTCCCCGGATCACCGCCTCCAGAACCTCCGGATTAGATCTTCCCGCGGAAAGCGCCTCGCAGGTGACGGGGTAGATGTCCACGTCCCGGAACATGGCTTTTCTGATGTCTCTGTTCATTTAACCCCCTCCCACGAATCTGATGATTTCAATGGCATCGCCCGCGACGACAGGTTCATTTTCCATTTCAGTCCGCGCAACAATCTGTAAATTACGTTCCACAACAACCGATCGGCGGTCGATTCCCAGCGACTGCAACAATCCGCCGACGGTGAGGGGGTCTCTGTGATGTTGCTTTTCACCGTTTACCGTGATTTCCATGACTATCCTCCTGCATTTTCCCTATGTCTTTGAAATTTATCCGGATCAATGGAGGAAAGCGGCGTCCCAATCCTTCCATACCGGTTCATACCCCTTCTGCCTTATGATATCGGCGACGGCCTGGGGCGAGCGGTCATCGGCGATTTCAAACTGTGCTTCCGCATGGGTGGCGTTGGCGTAGCCCCCCGGCTCGGTTCTGGAACCGGCGCTCATGGAGGTGATCCCGAGGGGGATCATGTGATCGCGGAGCTGCGGCGACTCGCGGGTGGAGAGGATAAGCCCCGCATCGGGCAGAAAAAGGCGGAGCGCCGTGAGCAACTGCACCATATGGATGTCGGAAACGGGCGCGGGAGCTTGATAGCCGCCGGACGCAGGTCGAAGGCGCGGGAATGAGATGGTGATATGAGATTTCCAGAATGTACGCAGGAGGCGGCGCGCATGGAGGGCAAGGAAAAAGCCTTCCGTCCGCCAGTCGTTCAGCCCCAGCAGGGCGCCGATCCCGATACGGCGGAATCCCGCCTGTCCACCTCTTTCCGGCGTTTCCAGTCGCCAGGGGTAGTCCCTCTTTTTCCCGCCGGGATGAACTTCTTTATATCGCTTTTCGTCATAGGTTTCCTGATAGATGACCAGGCCGTCGACGCCGTGGTGAATGAGCGCTTGATAGTCAGCCGTCTCCATGGGGTATATCTCGATGGAAATGGAAGAAAACAGGGGGCGAAGCCTCTCCAGCACTCTTGCGAGATATTCCACGGTCACTGTGTTGGGCGCTTCCCCCGAGACAAGGAGGAGGTGGCGAAACCCGAGGTCGTGCAGGTACTTGCCTTCTTCCGCCGCCTGATCCACCGTCAGGGTGAGTCGTTCGGCGGGATTATGCGCATTGAAGCCGCAGTAAACGCAGGAATTGATGCATACGTTGGAGAGGTAGAGGGGTGCGAAAAGGCCGATCACCCGGCCGAATCTTTGTTGCGTGAGGCGATGCGCTCTCTGCGCCATGTCTTCGAGGTATGGTTCCGCCGACGGTGAAAGAAAGCTCGTGAAATCCTCCAGCCTCAGAGGCGAAGCGGCAAGCGCCCTCTCCACCTCGATCCGCGAACGGTTTTCTATCTCCTGCCTGACCGATTCCCATGGATATTTTTTTATTTCATCATAAAATCGCATCTTTTTTCTCTTCTTCAATTGTGACGGTTTCGTAAAAAGTCGGATTTCACCTCAAAGTGTCATTCCCGCGAAAGCGGGAATCCAGTAATATTAAACAGTTTTGGACTCCCACCTCCGCGGGAGAGACATGGGTTTTGACTTTTTACGGGTTCATCAAAATTACGTCCTTAAAAAACCGGTCAGCGGACTTGATGCCTCGGCTGTTTTGTGAGTCCGGCCAAGACCGGCCAGGAAGGCTTGCCTGCCCGCCTCCACACCCTTTTTGAAGGCTGCGGCCATTCGTGCCGGATCTCCTGCAATGGCGATCGCCGTATTGACCAGCACGGCGTCCGCGCCCATCTCCATTGCTTCCGCCGCATGGGACGGCGCTCCGAGACCCGCGTCCACCACCACGGGAATGTTGGCCATTTCGATAATGATTTCTATGGCGTCTCTTGTCCTCAGCCCCCGATTGGAACCGATGGGAGAACCCATGGGCATGACGGTGGCCGTGCCGATATCCTCCAGCCGTTTTGCCAGAATGGGATCGGCCTGGATATAGGGCAGGACGATAAATCCGTCTTTCACCAGAATCTCGGCGGCTTTCAGGGTCTCCACGGGGTCCGGCAGCAGATACTGCGGGTCGGGAGTGACCTCCAGCTTGACCCACGGCTCACATCCCGCCGCCCGGGCAAGTCTTGCCAGTCGCACCGCCTCGGTTGCATCCCTGGCCCCGGAGGTGTTGGGGAGGAGCAGATACCGGCCGGCGTCGATGACGCTCAGGATGCTGTCGTGAGGATTCTCCAGTTCAACCCTCCGCAGGGCGACGGTTACCACCTCGGCCCCCGATGCCTCCATAGCCCTTTTCATGACCTGCGGGGAGGAAAATTTTCCCGTTCCAAGCAGAAGCCGGGAGCTAAAGGAACGGCCCGCGATTATCAATGTATCATCCATCATTCATACCTTTCTGCATACGCTGCACCGCTTATCCGGCGGCAGCTTGATTTCCCGGAACGTCATGGACAGGGCGTCCCAGGTGAGGAGCCTGCCCGTCAACAGACTTCCGCAATTTGTTAAATATTTGATGGCTTCCGTTGCCTGGATGATGCCGAAAACACCGGGTACTGTTCCGAGTACGCCCGTTTCCGCGGTGGTTTTAACCGTTCCCGACGCGGGAACCTCGTCAAACACACAGCGAAAACAAGGACCTTTTTCCGGAACGACGGTCATGGCCTGCCCGTACATGCCCGATATCCCGGCATGGGAAAAGGGTTTCCTCAACCCGACACAGACGTCGTTGATCAGAAACTTCGACTCGAAATTATCCGTCGCCTCGATGACAAAGTCGTATCGGTTGATTATCTCCGGTGCGTTGGCTGCGGTGATTCGGAAGGGGTAAAGGCTCAGACGGATATCCGGCCGCAGTCTCATGATGCTTTCCCGGGCGGAGACGGTCTTTTCCTTTCCCACGTCTTCCTCTCCGTGGAGGATTTGCCGGTGCAGGTTGGAAATTTCAACCCGGTCGCTATCTACAATCCCGATTTCGCCGACGCCACAGGCGGCAAGATAGTAGAGTGCCGGGCTTCCCAGACCGCCCAGACCGACGATCAGGACGCGGCTTTGCAGCAGCCTGATCTGGCCTGTCTCGCCGATCTCGGGGATGATGATATGACGGTGGAAGAGCTTCTTGTGACGTTCGGTTAAGAAATTGCTTTTTTCCATCATAAAAAAACCGCCTCCCATATCGGGAAACGGTTCTTACAAAACGATTTCTGAATATCTCGCTTCAACCGTTTCCCTACGCTGGCATTATCCAGATCAAGTCTTAAGGGTGGTTTTCTCAGCCCAGATACCTGAGCACCCCTAACGGTTAGCCGCATTGAAACAAATATGACCGCAAATGTCAAAGAAAATTACAAGAAAATTACATGGGCGAATTGCCTCACATTAAATGTTACCCAAGGGGGTGCCAGTTGCCTCATAAATAAATGTTACCGAAGGATGTGTATTGGAAGGCCCTTATTTTACTGTTAACATGGGAACTTGATTTTTCTATATTTGCCCTCCGGAAATTTTGAAAAATCAAACTTTTAATCGCGAGACCCGCAGGGCCGTGGCGATCTCATGCATAGAGTTTGTTTCACTTCGATTTCAATGACGGAAGGATTTTTTAACTCTTGATATGTTCAATATGGTGATTCTATGAGGCGCAGGGAAATAGCAAGTAAATCGTACAACTGGAAGGATCTCTACAGGAAGAAAACATCGGAGGAAATGGAAGAGGAACTCCCCCACGGGCCCGTTCTTTACTATAACGAGATCGTGATAGATCACTGCACGAATCCCAGAAACGTGGGCGTAATCGCTGACGCCGACGGATATGCCCTTGTCGGCGATCCTTCCTGCG
>JAPLJQ010000549.1 GCA_026388495.1 Deltaproteobacteria bacterium
CCAGCAACATCCGGGACGCTTACCTGAACCTGCTGAAGATCGGCAAACAGAACGAAATTCCCCTCTTTGCCAGTGGCGGGGTCGGCAAAAACGGTAATCTGGCGGCAAACGCCGCGGCCCTGATCATGCTGGGGGCAAGCGGTGTTCAGATCGGTAAATACATCATGCAGGCCGCGGCGGGCTGTCTCGGTTCGGAAACAGACCGTTGCAACGTCTGCAACATCGGTCTGTGTCCCAAAGGCATCACCTCTCAGGATGCACGCCTCTACCGCCGTCTTGATCCGGAGAAGGTAGCCGAACGTGTCGTGGATGTCTACCGGAGCTTTGATACGGAACTGAAAAAAATTGTCGCGCCACTGGGCCGTTCGACGTCCCTGCCTATCGGTATGTCCGATGCACTGGGCATCGCCGACGGTCACGCCGCTGAGCGGCTGCAGATCCGCTATGTCTTGTAGGAAAAGGAGCTTCCATGTTGTACAAACCGACGATTATCATCACCGGCCATAAAACCGGCGTCCGGGTGGATTCCCGGGATCTGGAGGCCGCCCTTCAGAAGGCGGTTGAGGACGGTCATCGTTGCATTGAAGTCCATGCCTGCGGTCAGCATGGAATCGGCGGCCGTCTCTGGAAGACAGGGAAAAAAGAGGAACTCCTGATCCGTGTTCTGGGATCATCCGGTCAGCGCATCGGGTCCATGGGATTTCCCAATACCTGCATTGATGTTTTCGGGCCGGCATCGGACGATGTGGGATGGCTAAATGCCGGGGCCCGGATTGTTGTTCGAGGGCATGCCGCCAACGGCGTGGGAAACGCCATGGCCCAGGGCAAGATCTATATCGCCGGTGATATCGGCGCCCGGGGCATGACCATGACAAAACATAATCCCCGTTTCGAAGCGCCGGAACTCTGGGTGCTGGGCAGCGCGCGAGACTCTTTCGCCGAATTCATGGCCGGCGGCGTTGCCGTGATCTGTGGCCACGAGACCCACCGGTTTGAAAATATCCTGGGTTATCGGCCCTGTGTCGGGATGGTGGGAGGCAAGATTTTCTTCCGGGGCCCCCATCAGGGCTTTAGCGAACAGGATGCGAAACTGACCGTTCCCGATGATGAGGAATGGCAGTGGCTGCGCTCGAACATTCAGCCCTTCCTGAACACCATTGGACGCACGGAACTCTATTCCGTCCTGACATCGGACCGCAGCGCCTGGCAGATCCTGCAGGCAAGAAACCCCCATGAAAAGACGGGACAACCCGCCCGCACGATGCATCAATTCTGCCGGGATATCTGGAACCGGGAACTGGGTATAGGCGGTCTGATCGGAGACCTGACGGATATTCCCCGGGCTGCGATTGACGTGATCACCACCGGTGATTTGCGCCGTTATATACCCCTGTGGGAAAACGAAAAACATCTTCCTCCCTGTCAGGCGAATTGCCCGACGGGGATACCGGTTCAGAAACGCTGGGAACTTATCCGCAAGGGGATGATGGATAAAGCCGTGGATCTCGCGTTGACCTATACGCCGTTCCCGGCGACGGTGTGCGGTTATCTCTGCCCCAATCTGTGTATGGAACATTGCACCCGGCAGACTGCCAAGCTTCCTCCCGTGGATACCGCTCTTTTGGGCAGGGCGAGTCTTGCGGCGGCGACGCCCGTCGCGGCGCCGCGGACAGGCAGAAAAATTGCCGTTATCGGAGGGGGCGCCTCAGGTTTATCCGTTGCCTGGCAACTCTGGATTAAAGGACATGAACCGGTGATTTATGAGATGCGCGACCGTCTGGGAGGAAAAATCACGGATATGATTCCCCGGAGCAGAATTCCCGACGAGGTGGTGGAGCATGAGTTGAAACGGGTAAGCGAGAAAATCACCCACGTTCATCTAAACCATCCCCTGACGAAAGAAGCTTTCCTGAAGCTGAAGGAAATTTTTGATTTTATTGTCATTGCCGTCGGCGCGCGGAAACCGCGAGTCCTTCCCGTTCCCGGTGGTGAAAGGGGCGTTGCGGCCCTCGATTTTCTGCGTCTCAGCAGAATTGACGATATTAAGGTTGGGAAAAGGGTCG
>JAPLJQ010000463.1 GCA_026388495.1 Deltaproteobacteria bacterium
AGAATTTCCTCTCCTTTAAGATTTCTCGGATAGCCTGAACCATCCATCCGTTCATGGTGCTGGTAAACAATCTCTGCCAGGGGCCAGGGGGATTCCACATCCTTCAGAATCTCATATCCAGTCCGGGAATGTTCTTTAATCAGGGAAAACTCAATGTTTGTCAGCTTGGTAGGCTTGGACAATATCTCCGCGCGGATGGACAGTTTCCCGATATCATGGATGGAACCCGCCATACGAATGCCATCGATTTTCTCCCTGGGTAATCCCATCTCTGTGGCGATGGCACGGGCAATATCCGCCGACCGGATCTGGTGACCGGCTGTATAGGGATCTCTTGTTTCCACAGCCGATACCATGACCTGAATGGTGGTGCCAACGGCCTTTCTGAGCCTTCCGAGGGTTTCCTTCAGATATTCTTCTGATTTCTTGCGATCGGTAATGTCGCGGGCGATTCCCCTAAAACCGATCGGCTGGTTATTGTTATCGAACAAAAGACTGGCCCAAGATTCAAAATATTTTGATTGTCCGCCCTTCATGATTATCTCGTAGTCAAAAAATCTGACGGGCTGGCCTGTTCTGTGTATTTCCGAGAAAACGTTCAACGCTCGCCTGTACGTCTCGGGGGTCATGTACTGTCTATTGTTCATGCCCATGAGTTCCTCACGAGAATAACCGGTTTTCGAAATCAGAGAATCATTGAAAAAGACAAGATTTCCATTCAGGTCAAGTTCGTAGTATGAATCATCCATGTTCTCCAGAATGCCTCGGTGCTTTTCCTCCGATCTTTTCAGTGCCTCCTCCGCCTGCTTGATCTCTGATTTTGAATGTTCCAACTCCTTGATTCTCTGCTTTAAGGCGGATATCTCTTCGATCAGTTCTTGATTTGTTCCGGATGGATCTTTCATGGCGTTGTCCCCTTTGTGATGAGATAATATGTGAGGTCGGACAATATAACAAGTGAGGGGCCATGCCTGGTTGATGGTTCTCAGTCATGACCACATGAATTTATCTATCTAATAATAGGCGCTTAATTTTGCATTATGTCAAGTGGAATAGTTGCTTTTATGCCTATTTCCATCTCAAATCTTGATCTTTAAGGCACGAAGGGAAATTGTTGAATACAAGTCAATAAGGATTACTGTTTGAAAGGCTGGATCTCAGCCAGAATTGCCGGATGCTTTGTTATAGGAAGTTGTCAGTGACCGTGGTTCGCCGCAATTATTATCAGGATGCAATTGATTCCCTCCCGTCAGAGGAGGAGAAGATGATGCGGGAATGTCTTTTTTTGTTGAAAATAAAAAATATAAACGCGTTTATATTTTTATCTACTTTATATTATTACATATTCAGCGATTGGCCCGAAATTTCATGCTAAATTTTTGCTCGGTTTTTCCTCTGTCGCCGCGGCCAGTATATCCTCGATGACCTGCTTCAAATTATTCAGGGCAATGATGAAGTTTTGCTTCTCCTCCGCAGACACCTGAAGGTCCGAGCTACAGTCGGATAGCCATTGGCAGACCTGAAGGTTGTGCTGCTGTCATTGACTTAAGAATGTTATTTCTTTCAAGTTTCCAAAATCTCCCCTGACCCCTCTTTAGAAAAGAGGGGAAAATGACAAAAGGAGATTAAAATACGGTCTCTCCGCGGGAATGAGATAGGTGGGATCATCTAACGAGGCGGTCATGTGCTTTTAAGGATCAAAGCTTCATCGTGAGCGAATGAACCTTCCCTGTCCCAACCTCCTTGATCTGCAATCTTAGCTCGACGGGTTTTTTCGATTCCCCGGGAAAGAATATAAATCCGTGGGCAATTTCCCCCGCTTTGACAGAGCGGTTTTCAAGAGATCTTTTTTCCAGATCCGATCTGATTTTAGACTGTACATCCGTATCCGTCAGTCCCTTGGACCCCCCCAGCATGACGCCCGCCGCCGCACCTACGGCGGCCCCTCTCATCGCCGCCTCAGGAACACTCTGACCCGATACAATACCGACGGCCGCACCGATAATGCCCCCTGCTATACCTCCGAGTCCGCCATATTTCGCCGCTTCCGGCGCAACCCTGCTGAACTCCGTCTTTTTCTGCATTCGATCGTAGGCCAATTTTTCTTCGAGGACAGGCCAGACGTTGTGATCAACGTCCACAAGAAACGTCTGCGCCGCCACAATGTCTAAAGCGTGAGTCCCTTTATTGTCGAAAATGACTCGCACGGGAAGTATCCCCGCATCAATCATATCGAAGCCGAAAGTCGCTTCCGCCTCCTTTTTATCTGTATAAGCCTGAGCCGCGATGGCGGCGCCGCCAGCCTCCGTTGCATTCGGATAGGCAGCAGGCAGCTTGAAGGGAATGACCTGGGTCTCATAGCTTGCACAGCCAAGAACAAAAATAAAAATGGAAAAAACAAGTGGCAACCTGGACATTGTACCTCTGAACATGATTAAACCTCCTTGACGTCCCGCTAAAATCAGGACGGGGACTCTGAAAAACAGGCTATAAGAATGCTTCCTTTTTGTCAATCCCAATAAGTGCTTCCGGGAATTCCGTCAGGAATTCCTGTTGACAAAAAACTGTTCCTCTTCGATAATCAGGATGAATGATGAATATTGACGAACTCGTAAAAAGTCTGAAAATACCTATTTTGTCATTCCGGACTTGATCCGGAATCCAGTTCTTTCCAGCAGTTACGTATACTCTGGATTCCGGCTTTCGCCGGAATGACGACATTTTACGAACTCATCAACATTCACACCCTCGAAAAAAGGCGTATTTCGGCGCTGCTTGTCATTCCCGTGAAAACGGGAATCCAGTATTTTCATGTATACAC
>JAPLJQ010000448.1 GCA_026388495.1 Deltaproteobacteria bacterium
ATGGCACGGGGTGGGGGCACTGCTTGCACAGGTCCTGTACAATGAGTCCGTCGCCCCAGTTGCCCTGACCTTCCCGCCAGGACAGCGTGCCGGCGGGCCCGAAGTTCAGGTTCCGGTCTACCTTGATCCTCGATATGGAGGGTGCAGCCCGTCCTTCATTGAATTCGGTGCAGGCCAGTTCGCAACGTCCGCATCCGACGCACGTTGCCGTGTCCGCCACCACAAGGCCTTCGGCCTGCTCCATGATGATGAGCGGGGCTGTCGCTCCCCGGGATAGAACGGGAGCCAGCACGGATAGTCCAATGATCGACGTGCCGCCCCATTTCAGGGTCTGGCGGCGGGAGCACAGGGGATTCAGGTTGATGCCGGAATCGTTCGTCTTGCTCGTGTCAGAGTCCTCCATGATATCTCCGGTTGCAAATCGTTTGAAAGCCGATCCGTCTTGCGCCAGGATTTTTAATAAGAACTTGCTTTTCCAGGAAG
Source organism: Deltaproteobacteria bacterium (assembly GCA_026388495.1). GTDB lineage: Bacteria > Desulfobacterota > Syntrophia > Syntrophales > UBA2185 > JAPLJQ01. Next base: position 484 of record JAPLJQ010000448.1, read on the forward strand.
AGAATATAGTGAAAACGCCATCGTGTGTCAATGAAAAGGAGCCCAAGGTGTGGGGGCGGTTCTCTTTTTTAAATCCTTGACTATTAAAAAAATCGGTGTATTGTTCGCAGCATAGCGTCGTTAGTTCCATCATGTGTTTATCTTTTCCCAACCAGAGAGGAGGACCTTGTGGCAACAACCGAGACCTACGCACCCAACCGACTGTACACCATCCCCCTGGCAGAACTTATGCCGGACCCTAACCAACCCCGAAAATATTTCGATCCCGTGGCCCTGGAGGAATTGACCGCCTCCGTCGCTCAGAACGGCGTCATGTCGCCGATCTTCTTCCGGGTGGAGAACGGCCTCAAATACATCGTCGCCGGCGAGCGGCGGTGCGCAGCGGCCAGAAAGGCGGGCCTCGCCAATATCCCGGCGATCTATGTAGAAACCCAGAACTACACGGAGATCTCTCTCATCGAAAATATGGTGAGATCGGACCTGACCCCCGTGGAAGAGGCAGAAGCCCTGGACCGGCTGATGCAGGATCACAAATACCAGCCGAACGATCTGATCCGGATTCTCAGCAAATCCCAACCCTATATCTCCGAAACCCTTTCGCTTGCCCGCCTCCCCAAAGAGGTGCGCGACGAGTGCCGGCAGAACCCCGCCGTGTCCAAGAAGGCCCTCCTGGAAATTGCGAAGAAAAAACAGGAACGTAGCATGCTGAAGGCCTATTGGGAATACAAGGCGAAGCTCAATCCGCAAAAAAAGACAGGCGCGGGCGCAAAGCTGACGAAGGCCCAAGGCGCCTTCAACGCCATGGACGCCACGCAGAGAAAGATCAGGACCCTGGACATGCAGATACTGACACCGGAAGAGAAACAGAACTTCATCATTGCCATGAATAATCTGAAACGGGTCATCGAGAATACGCTGGCCGCGGCAACAAAGGAAATACCGGGGAAAAACCTCGCATGAAAATCGAGGGGGTGCTCGTCAAATGCTAAATATATTCAATATGTTAGAGGTTATCGCGCCGCGATATTTTCTGAAAAAACCTCCGCTGACGGGTGTACACGTTCCGAAAGCAGGGTGAATGGGAAAAGAAACTCGAAGGCCTTGACGATGCCATTTGATCTTTAATCCAGCAGATTTGTCTTGTTTGACCGATTGCGGTATTTGTAATGTCAATATCAACTTGTTTGACAAGTAAAATGTCTTAAGTAAGGGCATTTTGCTGCAAATCAGAATCATTAACGGTTATATAAGACCGGTATTAAGCAGTTTACACTATAGTTATGCAAAAGGAGTACATTATGCAAAAAATAATGATGATTTTTGTCGCTGTTGCATACTTGTTTGTATTGTCTCCGTTGTCTGCGGATTCTTGCACTGTTTTTCGATTGAAAGCCAGCGACGGATCGATCATCGTTGGGCGCTCAATGGAGTTCGCCGTTGATCTGAAATACGATGCCATCGTAGTTCCGCGAAATAAAGCCTATGTGAGTCCCGCCCCCGATGGGAAAGAAGGTTTATACTGGAAAACACGCTACGGCTACGTCGGGATTGGATCTTTCGGAATGGAGTATGGCCTGTCTGACGGAATGAACGAAAAAGGACTTGCCATCGGGCTGCTCTGGTTTGAATCCGACATGAAATGGCAGGACGTTGCCCCCGGTGAGAGGAAACGCGCCCTCGCCCAAGGCATGGTCGGAGATTGGATTCTGGGCAACTTTGCAAGTGTGGAGGATGTAAAGCGGGAAATTCGGAAATTGAGGGTGTTCAAATATACGGACCCCGTGACAAAAATATCCCCGACCATACATTTTATCGTTTATGACACAAACGGCGGTTGCATCGTTATTGAATATGAAGACGGCATATGTAACATCTATGACAATCCTCTCGGCATTATGACGAATGCGCCCAGATTTCCCTGGCAGTTAACGAACTTGCGTCAGTATGTCGGCATGACAAGTGAAATGCCGAAATCCTACCAGATGTCCGGTTTGAAATTTTCAGCAACAGGTCACGGGTCAGGAATGTTCGGTCTTCCCGGTGACCTCACTCCGCCAAGCAGATTCGTCCGTCTCGCAGTTTTAACCAGATTCTCCGATATACAACCGGACGCTGAACGAACCCTTAATCTTGCCCAGCATATCATCAATACGTTTGATATCCCCTTTGGTTTAGTGACGGATACATTGCCGGATAAAAAGACCGTTCTTAAGGAATCCACTCAGTGGGTCACTTTTCGGGATCTCACAAAACATATTGTTTACTTCAAAACATATGACAACCAGAATCTCCGGAAAATCGATTTGAATAAGATTGATTTCTCAGGAATGCCGGTGAAGCGGATTCCAATGTTCGGAACATCTGAGATTATCGTGGACGCTACTGATCAAGCGCGTTGAAATGACTGAAGCGTTGCCTGACCACGGCATCCATCGGATCGGGCAGTTCCCCCGTTAATGCCCGCGTTAGACTTGAATAATGAATTTAAGGAGCCGTAATGTTCTTTAAACAAAAGAAGTTAAGAAATAGAGGCACACTTCTCCTATTTTCATTGAGAGATAGAATCGCTAAAAGCACAAGAAATATAACTATTTAATAAATAAGCATGTTGTGTTATCATGCACATCCTTTCAATTCAGCATGCGGGTGATTATGTGACTGCTATTCAGGATTATTTGAAAAAGATTGAAAAGGCCTATGCTACGGGCAATGCCATCGAGAATACGCTGGCCGCGGCAACAAAGGAAATACCGAGCAAAAATCTGGCATGAAAACCGAGGGTATGCTCGTCAAATGCTAAATATATTCAATATGTTAGATGTTATCGCGCCGCGATATTTCTGAAAAAACCTCCGCTGACGGGTGTACACGTTCTGAAAGCAGGGTGAATGGGAAAAGAAACTCGAAGGCCTTGACGATGCCATTTGATCTTTAATCCAGCAGATTTGTCTTGTTTGACCGATCGCGGTATTTGTAATGTCAATATCAAGTTGTTTGACAGGTAAAATGTCTTAAGTAAGGGCATTTTGCTGCAAATCAGAATCATTAATGGTAATATAAGACCGGTATTAGGCGGTCTACACTATGTTATGAGTGAAAAAAAGAATGAAATTTTCATCAAGATATAAAGCATCTCAAGGTAACAGGGAACTCATCTTTGATGATGCACCAAGAGAAGCACGGATCGGGTTTTATAAGGCAGTCCTGGTTAAGTTTGTTTCGGAAATGAACGAAATACCCAAACCTGGTGCAATTGATAGTTTCGAAATCCACAAGGAATTCTGTGCCCTTGTTCGAGATGAAAGGGAGCCGTGGGACTATGATGAACATAGTGCATGGGAAGGTCTGACTTACCACCTAAAAAAGTGCAAATGGCTTGAATTTTTTGATTTCGTCGAAATGTTTGGTAAGAAATTATTGGAGTGGGATGACAATCCATTTGTACAAGAAAACGAGCAGTTATTTGGAAAATATCAATCTAAGTCTAATGCCCTTTTTGAAGAGGATGGAATTGGCTGGAGAATTAACAATAGAGGTGAGTTAACGCGGCATGTTCCAAAATTCCTTATGGAGAATATTAATTCGGCTGAGAAGTACCTAACAGACCGGTTTGAAAGTGCACGAAACCATTATAAGAAGGCAAAATCTTATTTGTTTAACCCCCCTCTTGATCCTGCAAACAGCATCAAGGAAATGGTGAGCGCTTTAGAAAGCGTCGGTCGGACATTATATCCTAAATGTTCGACTTTGGGAGATGTTATTAAAAACATGAAGATTGAAGATAACGCCCCTAAATTACTATTGGCCGCATATGAGAAAATTTATGCCTACTCAAATGACACACCTACTGTCAGGCACGGCCACCCAAACTATAGGAAAATAGAAATAAGTGAAGCAGAACTTTTCTTGCTCACAGGCGTCGCATTTATACGATATTTAATCGACACGCATAACAAGACTAATTCAGCCAACGCAAAAAGCCGTGCGGCTGATTAGCAGCGTTGAGCCTGTAGGAAAAGGGGTTAACTCCGATATTTTGGGATTTCCCAGGCTTATAAGTATCTCCGGCGAGTTCCGGGGACACCATACTTAATTAAAGCAATACTTCATCATTGCCCTGAATAATCTGAAGCAGGCCATCGAGAATACGCTGGCCGCGGCAACAAAGGAAATACCGAGCAAAATCCTATCATGAAAATCGAGGGGGTGCTCGTCAAATGCTAAATATATTCAATATGTTAGATGTTATCGCGCCGCGATATTTCTGAAAAAACCTCCGCTGACGGGTGTGAGCGGTCTGAAAGCAGGGTGAATTGGAAAAGAAACTCGAAGGCCTTGACGATGCCATTTGATCTTTAATCCAGCAGATTTGTATTGTTTGACCGATCGTGATATTTGTAATGTCAATATCAAGTTGTTTGACAAGTAAAATGTCTTAAGTAAAGGCATTTTGCTACGAATAAGTATTATTAACGGTAATATAAGACCGATATTAGGCGGTCTACACCATGTTCGCGCCGCCTGCGGCGGCACGAACGGGGGCGAGATGAGTATAGGGAAAAAGATAGCTGGCTGTATCCATTGTTTAAGAGGAGGTTGAAAGAGAGACGTCCTCACTGAAACAGGAGGTGTTCGCATGCAACGAAACATATATGTCACGATTGCAGCTCTGTACTTAGCACTACAAGGCTTCGTGCCCCCCACGCTTGCCTTTGAAGCAGCAGTTCTCGCTCCGGTTCGGTGCGATAATGCTGTGAGCTGCGGCAAGGACATCACAATCGAGGAAGCGAAACGTTTAAGTGTCGTGACGTCTGCAACACACACCGATTGTCTAAAAAAGCATCCGGAGACGCTAGATACATGTTCCCTTAAGACCGCGGTACTTAGCAACGAGTGTGGCAAAAATTATTGGGCTATGGTCGAAGATTATCCGGATGGTAAAGCTGTCCTAGTAAAGTTGATCGCTCTTGCAGAAAATGGTAAGCCCTTCCACGCTTGGTGGCCTGGTGGTTCTCAGATTGTCCAATCGGAAACAAGTTCAGCCGACGAGAAACATCTCGCACTATGCCGTGTGACCGAAATATCAGGAATCGCCGGACCGCCGAAAGAGTGTGCTACAGTAGCCATTATTACGCCTGAAGGCACGTGGCTGCGCGGTGTGGATGAGAAGGCCTGCACGAAGATGCCTTCACTCAGTATTGGGGGAGCTGGGGCGATAAATATTGAGTTCGAAATCCTGACAAAGAAAAGTCCGCTTCTATTTGCAAACAAATTGAAAGACCATCTCGTTCCTCGTCTAGTTCTTACGCCACAATTGGACGTATATGGCAGTCCACCAGCAAGCGCCGATACAGTTATCCTGAGATTTACTTCCCCAATACGCGACTCGAAGATTCTCAAAGGGTGGCGCGATACGTTGGATTTCACGGTCCGTTTTCACAGAAAAGACAACAAAGTGTTTCTCAGCGGTATTGCGCATCCAATGGTGTGCCAGCAGAATCGCCCAAATATCTCTGAATTTCACGGGCTTGATCATGCCCAAAGCGAGACTTACGCGCAATTCCTCGATAATGAAGTAGCTGCCGCCATACAGTCGAGTTGTCGACACTATGAAAAGAAAGATTCGAAGATAATAGCTTGTGACTGATTCAAACATTCATAAACAAGGGGGAAGTATGACTGCAAATTCAGCAAGAAAATGGTTGATTGTTTCAAGCCTGATAATTACGGGAGGTCAAATGATATTTTTGCTCACCGCCCCGGCTTTTTCATTTCCGTTGGCTTATCCAAAAAATTTGGAGCTGCTGCAAATTGTCTTGCCCGTTTTTTTGGGGTATCTGGGTTCCGCGTCTCATTTCATATTTCAGAGCCCTACTGCACCTGTTAGAGTTAAAAATCAGTTTTTGGGGTTACTAGTGAAAGGACCAATAATTATATATGTGCTTGCTGTGCTTGCAGCTTTTGGTTCGTTCTCTTATACTAATCGAATCGGTGCTGATTCGGGTGTGGGCATGTCTGTGGATAATCTGGCCACCGCGCTATCACTTACATTAGGCCTATTGGCGGTTACGACGGGCATTGTCAGTTCATACCTTTTCGCCATCCCGAAGCATGTGTCCTCCGGTCCATGAATGGAACAGCGGCATCCATCGAGCGTCAGTTCCGGGCAGTTCCGGGGACACCATACTTAATTAAAGCAGAACTTCATCATCGCCCTGAATAATCTGAAACAGAAAATCAATGCGCAACTGGAGATCGCACTGGGGGAAAA
>JAPLJQ010000373.1 GCA_026388495.1 Deltaproteobacteria bacterium
GACAATGAGAAGCGATGCCGCAACATACACAGCAATTCCCTTAATCTGAGCGAACACCAGAGGTCCGACAATACCTGCGGCGCCCCATGCCGTCAGCATGATTCCGTAAACCTTGCCGATATAGCCAGGGCCGAATGAATCGGCGGCAAAGGCGGGCATCGTGGCGAATCCACCACCATAACAGGCCAGAAGATAGCATGCGGCGACGGTGAAGAGCAACTGATTGTCTATCTGGGGCAGCAGGACATAAAGGACGGCCTGAGTGATAAACATGATGATAAATACGTTCTTTCTTCCAATAGCATCGGATGTCCATGCCCACAAGAGACGTCCCAGACCATTAAAGATGGACGCGTAGGCAAGGATCGATCCTCCTGCCAGGGCGAGCGCCGCTCCCGCGATCAAAGGATCGGTTTTCTTGATGACATCCTGGGCCATGGGGGAGAGCTGTGAGATCAGTCCGAGTCCGGCGGAAATGTTCAGGAAGAGCATTGTCCAGAGCATCCACCACTGAGGAGTCTTCACGGCTTCATCGAAGGTAAACGAGTCCGCTGCCGAGACACCTGTCGCTTTAGGAGTAAAGCCTGCCGGGAGCCAGCCTTTGGGTGGATTCTTGAAGAGCTGAGCAGATGCGGTGACTAAAACCAGGAATATCACGCCCCAAATGTAAAAGGTGTTTGCCACACCCATGGAAATGACCATAGGAGGAGCGATCTTGCCCATGAAAAAGGCGCCGCCGCCGAAACCCATGACGGCGAGACCGGTTACCAGACCTCTCTTGTCGGGGAACCACCGGATCAGGGTGGCAATGGGGGTAATGTAGCCGAAACCGTTGCCAAGACCGGCGATGAAACCGAAACCAATGTACAGAAGCCAGATGCTTCCGATCTGATCGGCCAGACCGGCAAGCAGCGTTCCAATACCGAACAGAATACCGCCGATAGTGGCGACAAACTTGGGACCTTTTTTGTCCACAAGGGTTCCGCCGAAGGCGGCGGCGATACCGATCATGCCGATGCAGATCATGAACGTCACCTGGGTTTCCGTTTCCCCCCAGCCATGTGCGGTCATAAAGGGTTTCTTAAAGACTGACCAGGCATACACCGTTCCCAGGCAGAGCTGCATGACGATGGCGGCAATAGCGATCAACCATCTCTTACTTTCTAAATTTTCGTTACTCATAATTTCTCATTCCTCCATAAAGTTATATAATGCCGTAACCTACTTTTACAATGACGGCTTTAAAAAATCCGCATCTCAACATTTTTAATTCAGGTGATATGCGGGGTCTTGGGTGAGGGGCATCGAAACCCCTCACCGTTGTTCATCTTTCACAATTGACCGTGCCGAAAGACACGGGAGTTCTAAAGACCTTAAGCAGCCTCTACCTTTACCGCGCAAACCTTGTATTCCGGAATTTTCGCGATCGGGTCGAGGGCCGGGTTGGTCAGTAAATTAACGGCCACTTCCCGAAAATGGAAATTCATGAAGATGGTTCCCTCGGTCACACGTGTCGTTATCTCTGATTTTGCCTGAACTGTGCCACGGCGGGAAGAGACCTTTACAAACTGACCTTCCGTCAATCCTAAATTGTCTGCATCCTTCGGGTTAATTTGCACGAGGCTTTCCGGACATCTTTCCGTTATTCCTTTAGATAGCCGCGACATGGTGCCTGTATGGTACTGGTAAAGGACACGCCCTGTGGTCATCACAAACGGGTAATCCTTATCCGGCACTTCTGCGGGTGGTTTGTATTCAATGGCGCTTAAGAGACCCAGGCCGCGGGAGAACCTGTCCACATGGAGAAATTTGGTTCCCGGATGGGATGAATTCGGGCATGGCCAATGGATGCCTGCTTTTTCAAGCCTGTCGTACGTAATTCCGGCGTAACTCGGAGTCAATACATTTATTTCCTTCATGATATCTTCCGGAGTGGCATAGCTCATGGGATACCCCATTTTTGTGGACAATTCTGAAATGATTTCCCAATCCGCCTTGGCTTGACCAGGGGCCTCAACGGCCTTCCTGATAAGTTGTACCTTTCGTTCCGTATTGGAGAATGTCCCGTTCTTTTCAGCGAAACAGGCCGCGGGCAGGACGACGTGAGCAATCTGTGCCGTTTCACTCAGGAGGATATCTTGTACAATCAAAAGATCCAGATGGTTCAGTGCCTCTTTTGCGTGAGTCAAATCAGGATCGGACAGCATGGGGTTTTCACCCATCACATACAGAGCCTTGACCTTCCCCTCGTGGGCCGCATTCAGGGTTTCCACAATGGTGATACCCGGTTTTGGCGGCAGGGATACACCCCACGCCTTTTCGAACTTTGCCCGGGCTTCGTCGTTAACGACAGGCTGATAGCCTGTGAAAACAACCGGCAGAGCTCCCATATCGCAGGCGCCCTGGACGTTGTTCTGGCCTCTCAGAGGATTAACGCCTCCTCCTTCAATGCCCACATTTCCGCAGATCATGGCCAGATTGGCGCAGGATTTGACGTTATCAACCCCTGTCGTGTGCTGGGTGATTCCCATGGTGTAGAGAATCGAGGCCGCCTTAGCCTCTGCGTATATCCTCGCTGCGGTTTTTATGTCTTCCGCCGGCACGCCTGTGATCTTTGAGGTATACTCGGGGGTGTACTTCTCTACGACCTTCTTCATGGCATCGAAACCTTCCGTGCGGGTTTCCACGTACTGTTTGTCATAGAGGCCTTCTGAGATGATGACGTTCATCATGCCGTTTAACAGAGCCACGTCGGTGCCGGGCCTCTGACGCAGCCAGATAGTGGCATATTTCACCAGATCGATCTCCCTCGGATCGGCGACGATCAATTTGGCGCCACGCTGGCGGACAGCCCTTTTTACTTTCATGCCGATGACGGGATGGTTCTCCGTCGTGTTGGTACCGATGGCCAAAATGGCGTCGGTAAATTCAATTTCCTCGATGGAATTGGTCATTGCACCACTTCCAAAGGTAGCGGCCAGACCGGCCACTGTGGAAGAGTGTCAGAGACGGGCGCAGTGATCGACATTGTTCGTTCCGATCACCGCCCTCATAAATTTCTGGAACAGGTAATTTTCCTCGTTGGTTGCCCGTGCGGAGGAAAATCCGGCGATACTGTCAGGACCGTTCGCCTTCTTGATCGCCGACAGTTTTTCCGCGATGTAGCTGTAAGCCTCGTCCCAGGTTGCCTCTTTCAATTCTCCGTCCTTACGGATCAGAGGTGTCTTCAGGCGGTCGGGACTATTAACGAAATCCATGCCGAATCTTCCCTTGACGCAGAGGCTCCCTTCATTGGGCTGGCCGTATTCACGATTACCGGTGACCTTGATGATCTTGCCACCGTGAACATTGAGATCCATCTGGCATCCCACGCCGCAGTACGTACATGTTGTGCGGACCTTTTTGAGTTCCCAGGGACGGCCCTGGAATCTTGCCTGCTTGAAGGTCAGGGCGCCCACCGGGCAGGAATCGACGCATTCACCGCAGAAAAAACACTCGGAGTCGATGTAATCCCTGTCAAAGGCCGGCCCAACCTTGGCGCGATAACTGCGCATGGAGAAATCCAGGACTTCATTGACCTGAATCTCGTTGCATGCGCGGACGCACCGGCCGCAGAGAATGCATTTGTTCATGTCGCGCTGGATCATGGAATTGGTTGTTTCGATTCCATAGCCCGGCGGGGTGATTTCAAACCGGGGTTTCTCGATCCCCAGCCAGTAAACCAGATTCTGTAATTCGCAATTCCCGTTCTGCTCGCAGGTCAGACAGTTGTGATCTCCGGAAGACCAGAGCAGCTCGACGACTAATTTCTGGGCGGCTCTCACCGCCGGGGTGTCCGTCTTGACGACCATGTTCGGGCCAACAGGCATACAGCATGATGCCACAAGGGTTCTCGCCCCTGTAACATCAACCATGCACACACGGCACGCGCCAACGTTTGTCGTTTTGGCTAATTGACAGAGCGTCGGTATAAATATGCCGTTGTCACGGGCAACTTCAAGAATGGTTTGCCCAGGGGTTGCCTGTACCTCCTTCCCGTCAATCGTAAGCGAAATCTTGTTTTGTCCCATTTTACACTCCTTCCATGTTACAAAATTATAATTTATATTTCGAGATGTCCCCTTACTCTAAATATAAAAAAGTGCTCCACTATAGAATAAGATTATAAAGCGTTTAATAATAAAGAATAATGTTTCTTCTCGTGATGTTCGGTGCAGTTGGCGGCGAGTGAATATGTATAGATACTGGTGACGTCATGGAAATCCTCTCGGTCTGAAACGTTATGGCTTACTAACCAAATACGTAATGATTCACTAACTGCACTGACGATGACAAACACGGCGTTGTTATCAAAAAAGTGAAATTTAATCAAGCAAATTTTCATTTTATTTCTTGTTTCCTGTAGCCGCTTCCCTGTCCGATGATGCGTCCAAGTTTTGTTATTTGTGCATGCAAATTGATCATAAACGTTTCCACATCTGTGTTATCGTCTGATTTTCCGGGATAAATGTCGTATAATCTTTTGTATTGAAGCGGTGTAAAATCGGGCATGATCACATTGGCGCCGCAGGACAGGGCTTTCAGGCGCGCATCTCTGCTCAATGATCCCAGGGCTGTCGTTGCCGGAATATTTGTTGTTTTTGTGACAAGCCGGGCAATGGCAATCACTTTCAGAACCATATCCGGGTCGCCGTTCGGGCAATTTGCCAGAGGGGTTTGGGAATGGGTGATAAAGGGCCCGATCCCCAACATGTCTGCGTCCATTTTCTGCATGAAGAGGATATCGTCAGCAAGCATACCCACATTTTGCAGAGGCAGGCCGACCATGATTCCCGTTCCAACTTCATAACCCAGATCTTTCAGCCAGTACAGACACTTCAAGCGGTTTTCAAAGGGTGCACCGGGTCGCAATCGTTTCTGGATTGCCGCTGAAGATGTTTCGTGTTTCAGAAGATAACGGTCAGCGCCGGCTTCCCTGAAGGCCCGGTAATCCTCAAAAGAACGCTCGCCAACGGACAGGGTGATGATTAGACCTGTCTCGTCTTTAATCCTGGAAATCAGGCGACAGAGACTATCGCGGTTTAGAGATTCATCTTCGCCTGACTGGAGGACAACGGTTGATACCTTAAGTTTCCTGATATAGTGCGCTGATAAAAGAATATCCTTTTCGGGCATTCGGTAACGGGTTATTGCATGGTTATCCCGCCTGAGACCGCAATAAAGGCAATTCCGGCTGCAGAAATTAGAGAATTCAATAATTCCCCTGAGGTAGATCTCGTCTCCGACCGCGATTTTACGCACGTCATCAGCGGCGGAAAAAAGAGCGTCAAGATCATTCCTTCCGGAAATCAAAAGGAGTTGGACGATGTCTTCTTTTGTCAGATCTTTCCCTTGTGAGGCGGAATTAATGATATCATTAATTCTCATGCGCCCGGGGTCAGATATAGAGGTCCCTTTCACCATTTTCTATTCTTTTCAGCCGGTTCTTCAAGGTTCTTTTCGTTCCCGCCTTTTCCGTTTCCGCTACGAGTCTGTCGACTAAAAGATTTCCCGCTTCCCTTGTAGAAGGGGAAGCATAGCCTTCAAGGTATTCTTTGAACGTTATGATCGCGTTCGTCCGACAGAATTTCTGAATGAGTCCCGGTTTTGCCAGTTCCATGAAATCTCCTCCTGTTCGTCCGAGGCGGTAGCAGGCCGTACAGAAACTGGGAATATGTCCCTTTAACGTGATATCATGAATGACCTCATCCAGCGTCCGGGTATCTCCCAGGTTAAATTGGGCCGCCCGGAAGCCCTCGCCGGAGTCATCCTGATATCCGCCGGGATTCGTTCTTGATCCGGCGCTGATCTGTGATATACCGAGTTCGAAGACCTCTCTTCGCATCTCCGTGGTTTCCCGTGTGGATAAAATCATTCCTGTGTAGGGGACAGCGAGACGAATGATAGCCACCAGTTTCTTGAACTCATCATCCAGGACCGGTTTCGGGGGTTTGATGGCTGCAGGAGCATTCATGGCAGGTTCCAGTCTGGGAATGGAAATGGTATGGGGACCGACCCCGAATGCCGAATCCAGATGCAGGGCATGGAACAGCAAACCGAGAACCTCAAACTTGTAGTCGTAAAGTCCGAAAAGAGCGCCGATGCCTACGTCATTAATCCCGGCCTGCTGGGCCCGATCCATAGCGGTGAGCCGCCAGAGATAATCGGATTTCGGTCCGCTCGGGTGCATTGTTTTGTACGTGTCGTGGTGATAGGTTTCCTGGAAGAGGACATAAGTGCCGATATTAGTCGCCTTCAGACGTTTAAAATCATCCACGGAAAGGGGCGCTATTTCCACATTGATGCGCCGGATTTCACCTCCGTTGTCCGTCTTTATTGCATAGGCCGTTTCAATGGCCTCAATAAAATAATCGAGGCTGGATCGGCTCGGATGCTCACCGCAGAGCATGAGGAGCCGCTTGTGTCCCTCCTGTTCAAGGATTCTCACTTCGTTTGCAATCTGTTCCATGTTAAGCGCCACACGCTTGAGTTCCTTGTTGTCTTTTCTGAATCCGCAGTAGAGGCAGTTGTTGGAACAGTGATTGGCAACATAAAGAGGGGCAAAGAGAACCAGGCGGTTTCCATAAATGGCTTCCTTGATTTCCTTCGCCGTCGCCCAGATCTTTTCAACCAGATCTCTGTCCTCTGTCTGGAGCAGAACGGCTGTCTCTTCAGGGGAAAGACCCTTTAACTCCCCCGCCTTGTCGATAATTTCCTCAACATGCAGGCGGTCGGGATTTTTTGCATTTTCCAGTATCCGCTCAATTTTTGCGTCATCTATGAAATCGTTCATTGCTTTCTCCTCATGCTTTTGTCAGTGCTGATTTAACCTGGACGCCGGACAACAAACCCAGCTTGCCCGTCATGGCGCCTATCTCATCGGTGGATCCGTGTATGATCAGGGAAATGATATGGATGTTTTTGGGTGCGTAGGGAAGTCCCATCCGGCCGATGATCATATCCCCATATTCGCTGATAATGTCATTAACCCGGGGCGCCTGGCTTTCCCTGCTGGTAATGATGATGCTCACCACGCCAATTCGTTTTTCCGTCATGTCTGTATCCTTTCAGATAAAAAAAGGCCTGATCCGGAAGAATCAGGCCTTTTTAAAATATACCGTACGATCCGTGATTCCCCTAAAGGTCAGAAACGATTCCTCCCTCGCAGGACTGAGATGTCAAATAACAATTGCGTAGCCACTACACGATC
>JAPLJQ010000304.1 GCA_026388495.1 Deltaproteobacteria bacterium
ATCCCCGGGTGATGGAAAGAAGAGAACAAATCCACTGAAAGACGAAAAGACAGATCATGCTCAGGAAGTTGCCCAGCAGCAGAATGCCCCAGAAAATGAGAGTCGGGTTCAGATCATTAAACCAGCTCAGAAAGTGAAGATTGCTGAACTCGCGATAGCCGATGTAAAAAAGCCCCGCAAGCATGGCGGTGAAAATGGGGAAATCGATATAGGCAGTCAACCGGTTCGGCAGTTCTTCACGGCTTTTGAAATAGAGGATGAGGGCAAAGGCGCCTACGGCAAGGGTCGTCGAGGTATAAACAGAAAGACCGAGAAGTTCCCTCAAGATGGCCGTCGCAAAGGCGCTCCCCGTCATCGCATAGATGACATCAAAGATCAGGCGTTTTGCTCCTTTCGCCTCCCCTTTTTTGATGGAATAAACAAAAAAGACCAGGGGAAGCACGAAGGAAAGATGGAAGGCCCTGTGCCTCAATTCCTGGAGAACGCCGAATCCGGCCGTGTAGATGTGGAAAATGGAGAGCGTAATCGTCATCACGAAAACGAGCTTCGCCGCCAGACCAGCGAGTTTTCTGAAGCGCATCTCCGGGTCATATTTTTCGATTTGATCCGCGCCTTCCTGAATTTCCGCCGAAATAACCCTGCTCTCTTCTGTTGCCATAGCCCCTCAACATTTTTTTCGTGAATTTATAGAACCCGGGTTGTATACGCCTTCAAATAGAGATATGATCCTACAGTAGTTTTTCTTATGCTGATTCTCAAGAGAGTGTTCCCCGCCAACGAATAAAGCTTCAGAGGATCGATGATCCCCACCACTTTCAGCGTGTTGTCGGTCCTCTCATGGACCCAAAGATCGATAACAGGCAGGACCCGGTTCATTCCGGATATTCGAAAACCGTCCCTCTCCCAGTGCAGCCTTTCCTCCCCTGTCAACGTGCTGGGCAAGCCCGTATTGAAAGATCGAATCGTCGTCTCGTATAAAATCATCCGGTACGAATCGTCAACCCTGAAATAGTCCCACACCGGGGACAGCTCGACGGAATGGATGTAACCCAGCGCAAATTCATTTCCCGGCCGGACGATCCGGACAAAGACAGGCCTTTCCTCCCTCAACACATCAATCTGCAGGACATGAAAAGGAATGGAACCGAGGGCCGCAATCAGGACGGCCGCCGTGATGAACAGAATTTTTCCTTTTTTCATAAAAACTGGGCACCCGTTAGAGGGTACCCAGTTTGCCTTTCAATCCGAAACAGGTCCGCCCTATTTCTTTTTCGTTGCAGCCTTCTTTGCGGGCTTGATCAAGCCTTTCTCTTTGTAATATTTTTCCGCACCGGGGTGAAGCGGTATCGCCATCCCGGAGAGAGCCGTCTTCAACTGGACATTTTTACCCTGCGCATGGGCCCTTGCCATCAACTCGGCCACACTCGGTTTTCCCGGCGTGCCTTCAAAAACGGCCTTGGTCATCTGGTATACCGTTTCCTCGGAGACATTCTCATCCACAACCCATTGGGCCATTGTCGTGATGGTGGGAACATCTTTGGCTGTCTTGTAGATATCCTTGGGGATAACGATCCTTGCGTAGAAAGGGAAGGTTTTGGTCAGTTTTTTGATCATGGGCTCGTCAATGGGAACCATCGTGATCTTTGTGCCGAAGGCCAGTTCCTGGACAGCGGAGGTCGGCCAACCGGCCGTCGTGAAGGTCACATCGGCCTGCTTGTCCTGAAGCCGCTGGGCGGCCCCGGAGAAACCCAGCCAGTCTACGCTGGCGAAATCCTTGTAAGTATAACCATAGGCAGAAAGGACATTCAGGGTATCCACTTCCGTTCCGCTTCCCCGGTCGCCCGGGATCAGCCTTTTGCCCTTGATGTCCTTGACAGACTTGATCCCTGAGTCGGCTCTGGCGACGATCTGAATGGTCTCCGGATATAAGGAAGCAATGCCCCTTAAGTTTTGGACAGCCTTGCCCTCAAACTGGGCCTTTCCAAAGTACGCATTATAAGCCACGTTGCTCTGGACGAAAGCCGATTCCGCCTGGCGATCCTTAATCAGATTGCAATTCGCGACCGATGCACCTGACGCCTGGGCCGTTGCGACCAGATCGGGCACCCTCTCGCTAAGGCCCTGTGCCAGGATTCCGCCCAAGGGATAGTAGGTGCCTCCCGTACCGCCTGTCGAAATGACGAAAAACTTCTTCGCCGCAAATGAGTTGCCGGCAAAAATAACCGTTAACACCAGGACAGATAATACGATCAGTAATGTTTTCTTTTTCGACATAA
>JAPLJQ010000020.1 GCA_026388495.1 Deltaproteobacteria bacterium
CTCGGTCTGTACCTCAGACAGAATTATGCAGAGATGTTCAAACAGAGCGTCACAGCACATGACATCCGGCGCTCCGCATACTATGTGGGAGATCTGATCATTGTCAACCTGATCATCGGCGATCTCACTACGGCATACAAATATTCCACCGATCTTGAGGAATATGCAAAGGGAGACGCAAAAGCCCTCGCCCATGAGTTTTGCGACCAGCTGTATATCCGAATCCAGAACAATGTCACTGAAGTTCCGGACGAACTAATCAAGAAGGCGGAATTTGTTGTTCATAAAGTATTGATGGGATTTTAGGAACAGGGGATAACAACGAGAACGGGTGGATGCTTATGGCTCAAAGAAGTTTTGTTGGTAAGATTTTGTGTTTTTTGGGATTACACAAATGGGGAAAAAAATTCGGGTACGATCAACATATGTCTAATGTAATCAATTGGAAAAAGAGATGTCAACGTTGTGGAAAGTTGAAAAAATGGGTTAAAGCAAAACCGGAAAATTATGGGCATCGTCGAATGAAATAAGGATTAAATTTCAAAAAAAATTATTCCCAGCCAAAAATCCTTTTAAGATAATTAATCAGGTGCGTCAAAATATCACTTTGTTCTGCAAGTTGTTTTCCACGCTAGGGTCCCGATCATATTTAACTTTTCCCGCGCACCCCCCATCGCCCGAGGCCTTGCAACGAATGTGTGGCGAGTGATGGAGTCACGCGTTCGATACACTATGTGCAAAATGTTTTTCAAAATGTGGAGAGCCCGCACGCATTTTTTGAATTTGTGGGTGGCCCGGAATTTTTTTGGATTTTTTTCCGGTTTCGGATTTTTTTCAAATAACACACTGTTGACTGTATGTAAATAAAATATGGATTTAAATCCTGTATAACTTCCTGTGAGAATTGCTTATTTGAAGTAAAAGTTGACAGGGAATTAATTCCCGTGCTAAATCGGAATGCTTTACAAGCAATACATCCCATGACAAAAAATATGAGACAATCTCTTGCTATTATTCTCCTTATCGCGGTTCTTATGGCTGGGGTATATACTGCCGGTTGTACGACCAGCACGCCGCAGAACGTTCCGGCCGTAACATCTACAGCCACATGTCCGGTTGTCCCGCAGGTCCCGGCTGTATCGATCAATTCAACACCTGTCAAATATGCCCAGGTCAATGGGGTTTCCCTAGGCTACCGTGAATTTGGATCCGGTGAACCCATCCTGATGATCCCGGGATTCGCCGGCACCATGAGTACTGCATGGAATGACACGTTCATCGGAATCCTTGCTTCGAAGTATCATGTCTATATTTATGATCCCCGGGGAATGGGATTCAGCGGTGACAATAATGCAACACCGACGATCTCCCAGTATGCAGATGATGCAGCCGGGCTGATGACGGCTCTCGGGTACGACAGCATGCATGTCTACGGGATCTCCATGGGATCCACGGTCTCGCAGCAGTTGGTAATCAATCACCCTGAACGCGTCCGGAAACTGGTTCTGGATTCCGTGACCTACAGCATCCGGATCCCCGAGACCAAAACGTTGCTTTTCGTCATCGAATCGAGTGCAGTCGATCCCGCGCAGACACAAGGTGTCCATGAGGAAGCACAGGCAAACCTTGTCTGGAACGGGTCCTGGGCCGGCCTTTCCGGGATCAACAAGAGTGTCATGCTCGTTGTGGGCACAGATGATATCCTGACACCAGAAACGGTCACCGTCCAGATGGCCGGACAGATCAACGGATCATGGCTCGTGCGGTATAAAGGACTCCCGCATATCGGATCCCGCGATGCACCCGTAGATTACGGTAAGAATGCACTCGAGTTCCTTGGCACGAATGAGTCGGCACCCTGGAGCACATAATTTTTTAAAAATTTTTCCTGGACATATTTTTCCGCAATAGAGTTTTCATGCCCGCAGTTAATATTCAAAATTTTTCTTTTTCCCGACAGCCACAACACAGACGATCAGTTGGTCCTGGATAATCCGGAACGTCGCCCGGCATTCACCAATCCTGATCCGATACCGTGGCTTTTCGGGAGGGCATCCTCTTAATTTCTTCACGTCCTGACGATGAAACGGATTCGCAGCATAATTCTCAAGCGCGATCTCAATTCTGATGCGTGCCGTCTGGGGCAACGCTGCAAAAACTTTCTCTGCCCTGTGGGTAAATTTTACCCGGTATGCCATCATTCCACCAGGGACCGGATCGCCTTGTCATCACCAAGATCCTTCATAATGTCCCGCAGGCTTCGGACACGCCCGGCTTTGATATCGTTTTCACTCGCCCTGATGTCTTCAATC
>JAPLJQ010000343.1 GCA_026388495.1 Deltaproteobacteria bacterium
GATTCCCTCTGGATCTTACATCGTCATCTCCGGGAAAGGATGTGGGCAGGGCACATGTGGCCTGATATTTTCAGATATGTTTTTGTATTTTGTACTGAGTTCTTCAAGTGATTATTTACTGAATCAGAAACGAAAGGAGAATAAAGTGAAGTCGTTCAAAAAAAATTATATGTGTCTTTTAATCATTGTCTTTGTCCTGTTATTTAACTCTGTTTTATTTGCTCAAACGGAAAATATACGAGGGGTTAAATTTAAAGATGGCAGTGTTATATACGGTACAATAGTTGAAATGAATGTTAACAAAGTAATAATATTAACAAAAGATAACAACACAATTACAAAGAAGTTTGATGATGTTGCATCATTTATCAAATCGGACGAGAAAGAATCGCCTAAAACTTTATCAAAAGCACGACACACTTGGGAAATAGGACCGGAAATATCATACATTGAGTATAAAGAACCGGGTGTAATGAAAGAAAAAGGAACGATGATCGGAATTGGCGCCGCCTATACATATCATAATGATGTCATGCTTAGAATAGAGAGCAGATTTAGTTATGGGAAAGTGGACTACCAAAATTCAGGCACCCTTGATGATATAGGCGATAGCATATTTGAAATTAGGGGACTTGCTGGATATGACTTTAGAGCATTAAACACCGTCACCATTACGCCATTCATCGGCCTTGGTTACAGGTATTTGAAAGATGATATGGCCGGAAGAATCACTTCAACGGGAGCCGGAGGATACTTAAGAGAATCAAATTATTACTACACTCCGATTGGTATCGAAGCGGTAAATGTTTTCGATAAAGGTTGGTCTGCCGGTGTAATTCTGGAATATGATTATTTTTGGAAAGGGCAGCAAAAAAGCTATTTAAGCGGTGTTAACGCCGGCTTTAACGACCTTGAAAATAACCAGAACAGCGGTTATGGCTGGAGAGGCTCTATAATCATAAAGGGACAAAGTGCTCGGGCTTTTTATGTAATGGAACCATTCATAAGGTATTGGAATATTGATAAGTCGGAAATTCAAAACTGGACATATTACGGAACTGTTATCGGGACCGCATGGGAACCCAAAAATGAATCTACCGAAATCGGCGTAAAGTTTATGATAGGATTTTAATTTATTAAAGAGTTCAATGTCAGCCTTGCTCCAGCACAATGATCAAAAATCCGGCAAGCATCAGACTCGTGCCTACCAGTCTTTCCCGGAAGCCCGTTTCTTTAAAGAAATAATGACCGTAGATCACACCGATCAGGAGACTTAACCGGCAAACAGCGACGGTGTACGCCACATTCGCCAGGCTCATGGCAATGGTATAGAAGATCACCGTGATGGCTGAGAAAAATCCGGGCAGAAAAGAGATTTTCAGGGACTCTTTGCAGATGCGGCCACCTAAATGGATTTTGCCTATCTTGAAAATGACCGGACTTAGCACAATGAAAAATGCCAGATTGTATGTGACCCCGAAAAAAAGTGCAGACGAATGGTCAATAGCCTGTTTGCCGAAAGTGTTGGTAAGTCCATAAAGGATGGCGACGATGATCATGAAGACAGAACCTTTTTCCCTCCCGATGGCCTTAATGGGTTCCAAAAATCCTTTGCTCAATTCTTTCAGATTCAGCGTATAGCTTCCGAGAGCAATCATCAGTATTCCGATGCCACCCCATAAAGATACAAATTCACCAAACATCATGTAAGGGATAATGATCAGACAGACAGGTGTTAATGACAGGAACGGAACCGTAAGGCTAAGGGGAGATATTTTGATTGCTTTCATGTAAAGGATATATGCAATGACTTCAAAAGGCAATGCGAAGAGGAACGCTTGATAAAAATCTTCATTAAGCGGCGGGACCGGAATAAAGAAAAGGCATGGCGACAGAAGCAGGACAACCACCAGTTGGCGTATCCATGCGACTGTGTATTCATCATGCAGTTGTAAAGCTTTCTTTGTAAGGGCATCACCGGTGCCACCAGTGACGGCGGCAATCAACGCCAGCAGTATCCATATATTTTCCATGTTTTTATCATTTATCTGATTCAGGTCTGATATTCAACTGCTTCCTGAACAATCGGCGAAGCACGGTAAAAATACTCGCTTTCAATGGGAAACGGATTGATTTGAACTTTGACGATTTTGACCATTATTTTTGAGAGTTCTTGTTTTTCAAATGTCTTATCAAAAAACTATCGAGTTGATTTACAAACGCCTGGCAGTCTTTTTTACCGAACGCCGATGGACCGCCCGTCATCATGCCGCCGTCTCTCAGCTCATTCATCAGGTCACGCATGGCCAGCCTGTCCTTGATGTTGTCTTCCGTATAGAGCTTGCCTCTATAGTTGAGCGCAAAGGCGCCCTTGGCAACCACCCGGTCTGCCAGGGGGATGTCGGCCGTAATCACCAGGTCGCCCGGCTCTACCAGTTCAACGATGCGATCATCGGCGATATCCGGTCCTTCCGGGACGATCATGCTGGAAATGTTGGCCGACGGCTCGTATCTCACCGGTTTATTGGCCACAAAAACCAGGGACACCTGCAAGCGTATCACGGCCCTGATCAGTAGATCTTTGGCCGCACTCGGAAATCCGTCTGCATCGACATAGATCTGCATTGTCAGGCATCCAAAATTTCTTTGACCCTGCCTACGATGCCGCTTTGCAGGCGCACCTTGATGCCGTGGGGGTGACTGGCTGATGTTGTGAGAATATCCTTGACGATGCCTTCAGACAGTTTCCCGCTGGACTGATCCTGCTTCTGGACAACCTTCACATGCACTCCAGGTTTAATGTTTGATCGGTTATTTCCATTCATGAGTATGCCCTTTCACATATAATTATTTACAAAACAACAGGAAATATAGATAAAGAATTGCTTTCCCCGTTGACTGAGTGTATGAAGAAGATGCTGGTGAGTCAACAGACCTGTCTTGTGCGCCCCTGAGTATCTTGGGCGTGTCCCTCATTTCCACGACCGCACTCTACTGAGCCAATAAACGATAGGGGTCTTTATTTAATGACATTTAAAGAATTACACATAGACAAAAGAATTTTAAAAGCAATCGCTGAAATGGGATTTGAAACACCGATGCCTGTTCAAGAAGAGGTTATACCTTTTCTATTGAAAGAGACAAGGGATTTAGTCGCACTGGCTCATACGGGAACAGGTAAGACAGCAGCGTTCGGGATACCCATCATTCAAAAGGTTGATCAACTCTCATCAAAAACACAAGCCTTAATACTGGCCCCCACAAGGGAGCTTTGTTTGCAGATCACAGACGATTTAAACCATTTCGCTAAACATATTGAAGGTTTAAATATTGTAGCCATCTATGGAGGTGCAAGTATTTTGACCCAGATAAGGCAGATTTCTTCAGGCGCTCAGATCATTGTGGCCACGCCTGGCAGAATGCTTGATATGCTGAATCGGAGGAAAATAGATGTTTCTGCCATCAGTTGGCTGGTATTGGATGAAGCAGATGAAATGCTGAACATGGGATTTAAGGAAGATTTGAACGCTATATTGTCCGGGACTCCCAAAAATAAAAGGGTTTTGTTGTTTTCAGCAACAATGGCTAAGGAAATTGAAGGTATAGCGCAGAGCTATATGAATAAACCCGTTGCGATTACGATTGGTTCAAAAAATACGGGGGCTGAAAATGTTTACCATCAGTATTATGTCGTCCATGCCAAGGACAGATATATCGCGTTAAAAAGGATTGCTGATTATTATCCTGATATTTATTCGATTAGTTTTTGCAGAACAAAAATAGGAACACAGGAAACTGCCGATTTACTTATAAAAGACGGTTATAATGCAGACGCATTGCACGGAGATCTTTCTCAGCCGCAGAGGGATAGCGTCATGAACCGTTTTAGAAGCAGAAATCTTCAAATGCTTGTGGCGACGGATGTTGCTGCAAGAGGAATTGATGTGGTCGATTTAACGCATATTATCAATTATAACCTCCCGGACGATCCTGAATATTATACCCACCGCAGCGGACGTACAGGGAGAGCCGGTAAGTCAGGGATTTCTATTGTTATTGTTAATTTAAAAGAAATTTTTAAGATCAGACAGATAGAAAAACAAATAAGAAAAAAATTTGAGCTGGTTAAAATACCTACGGGAAGTGAAGTTTGCGAAAAACAACTGTATCATCTCGTCGATAAGGTAAAGAACACAGAGATTCAGCATCAGGAAATCGGCGCTTTTTTACCTGCTGTCTATGAGAAACTGAAAGGAATCAGCAAGGAAGAAATCATTCAGCGATTTGTCTCTGCGGAGTTTAACCGCTTTTTAAGCTATTACCGAAATGCTCCCGACATCAACGTTGACTTAAATAAAAGAGAAGCCAGATCAAGTGCCGCCGCACGTCAGGCAACACCTCATAGCGCTGCATTTAAAAAAGGAAAATTCAAAAAACGCCAAGTACCGATCGAGTATGCCGGCAGAAGAAACCATAAAGCAAAGGGAAACAAAGTGTATTCAAAATCCAGAGATTTCTCTTCCTCGAAAAAGAGAGCAAGGAGATTTTCACCAGATCGTTGATACAGTGGCTTCCCTTTATTTCTCTGTAAGATTGCCTTATTCCGCGCTCTTCCATTTTATTGACAATATCGCCCATCTTTAGTAATTCAATCGACGGATGATGAATTGAGAATCGTCGAAAAACATCAGAATCCACTCAAGGAGAGCTTTGAAAAGCTGCCAATATTGTCATTTCGACTGAAAGGAGAAATCTTAACATACATAAAATCATTAAGATTTCTCGTCACTAACGCTCCTCGAAATGACAAAATTCAAAGCTCTCTCTCAAGTAAAATAACTCGCAAGAGAAATGGGGACACACTGACCATGGTTGAAGAAAAAAATGAATCAAACGAAGAAATGAGTTTTGCAGAGCTGTTCGAAAAAACCGAGGTGCGAAGGGATTTTTTAGAGCCCGGACAGAAGATTGAAGCGACCATCGTAAAAATTACCCAGGAATGGATATTCCTTGATCTGGGCGGCAAGAACGAAGGTTATCTGGACCGAAAGGAGTTTATCGACGAAGATGGTGTTTTGTCTGTCAAAGAGGGTGATAAGATCGCTGCCTATTTCCTCTTTTCCAAAGCAAATGAAAAACTCTTCACAACCAGGATCGGTGCGGGAAATTCTGCACGAAATTATATGGAAGAAGTCTGGAGAAGCGGGATCCCCATCGAGGGTGTTGTCGAGAAAGAGATTAAAGGTGGATTCGAGATCAAGCTCGTCGGCGATATGCGGGGCTTCTGCCCCTTTTCCCAGATGGGCCTCCAGCGTATCGACAATGCGCAGGATTATATCGGTCGCCGCATGGATTTCAGAATAACCGAATTCGCAGAAAAGGGTCGAAATATCATCCTGTCAAGCCGGGCCATTTTGGAAGAGCAGCAGAAAAAAGACGGGGATGCCCTGAGGCTCACCCTCAATGAGGGGATGATGGTAACGGGCAAAATTGTTTCCATCAGGGATTTTGGCGCCTTTCTGGATATCGGCGGTCTCCAGGGGCTCCTGCCGATATCGGAGATCGGATGGGATCGGGTAGAGGATATTCAGGAGCGTCTGTCCATCGGCCAGACATTGGATGTCATCATAACGAAGCTGGATCGGGAGAACAACCGCATCAGCTTTTCTTTAAAAAAGACGTTGTCCGATCCCTGGGACGAGGTATCGTCAAAATACCCCGAAGGAACGCTTCATACGGGAACCGTTGTGCGTCTGACAATCTTTGGCGCCTTTGTCAACCTGGGACCGGGAGTAGATGGCCTTCTCCATATCTCCAAATTAGGGAAAGGCCGTAGAATTGCTCATCCCCGTGATGCCGTCAAGGAAGGCGAGACGATCGAAGTCAAGATTGATTCCATAGACAAGGCTCAAAAAAGAATATCCCTGTCCTTACCGTTAGTGGATTCGCAGGACAATCTATCCGGCAAAAGCAAAATTAAAAAAGAACCCGAAGATGACTATCGTGACTATGTTGATAAAGCCCCGGCATCACTGGGATCTTTCGGCGATATTCTGAAACGTAAGATGGGAAAAAGCAAAAAGTAATCATCAGGATATTCAAAATCCGGAGATTTCTTTTCCTCGAATAACGAAAGAGGGCATTGGGGACGATAATTTTAATCAGTACTGTGTCCACCGATATCGCACAAACTGATCCAGCCGAGGAGCCAAAACCAGGCAAAAACCTGGCATGAAAATGGAGGGCGTGCTCGTTAGCTGTTTAGATACAACTTCGTCAGTTTACGGTTTGAACGCTTCCATAAGGGCATCCATATGGTCTCCCTTCCGGATGAGGCGCATGCCGGCAAACCCCGCCTGAGAAAGACCTGTTTTGATTTCCTCATACGTATAGGTGCCGCCGCCTGAGGTACCCAGAAGCATATTGACAGCGAAAATTGCGCCATCTCTGGGATAGATCCGATTGTTATCCATGATATGGTCACGGATAACAATCCGTCCCCCCCGGTTAAGAGAACGGAAAATCTTATGGTAGAGGTTAACATTCTGGTCAAGGCTGTTCTGGTGGATAATCGCAGAAACAAAAGCCAGGTCATGTCCACGGGGAAATTCATCCCGATAGAAATCTCCGGGAACCAGGGTTACACGGTCAAGCATCCCTGCCCTGCCGAGGCGCTCGCGTGCCATTTCGACAACTTCGGGCATATCAAACAGAGTGGCTCTCATTTCTGGAACAGCGTGAAGAAAGGCGATTGTGTATGTTCCGGAGGCCCCGCCTACGTCCAGCAAGGCCTTTGCCGAGCCTGGATTGACCGCAGTGATAATTTCCCGCGCCTGCGGCTCCGCAACAACGTGCATGGCCCCGATGAAGGCGCGCATTTCTTCAGCACTCCGAGAGGGGCTGGATGTGCCCTCCGACTCCTTTGTCCCTGCTGCAACGTTCGTCAAACTCGACCATCTCCGCCACAGATGTGCTGCATGGAGAATCATGGGGAGAACTGAACCGGGCTGATCCTCAGCAAGCAAAGGAGTGAGTGAGGGTGTGCAGCGATAGGCATCATTGTGTTTGATGAGAAAACCCATAGCCGCAAGGGCATCCAGGAGAATTGTCAAGGCTCGCATATCAGTTCCGGTTCTGTCTGAAACCTCTTTTGCGGTCAACGGGGCATGACTGAGAATGGTAAAAACATTCAACTCGGCACCGGAAAGCAGGATGCGGCTCTCCATAAAATTCCGGGCCAATCTCAATACCTCTTCCGGACTACTATAGCTCATGATTGATGCTCCCTTTCTTTTTGTGGAACGAGAATATTATTACTCCGGCAAGCAAAATTTTTAAAGGGAAAATTATCTATGGACATGCGTGCAGAAAAGACAGCATAATTTTTTAGAAAATGTGGTAGAATACTTACGTTGATTGAAGAGTCCCGGCTTCCATCTAAAACATACCCGACTGCAGGCAGCTCCCGCCACCGCTCCGGGAAAACAGGCGTTAAACGGAGAAAACAAAACTTAGTGTAGTGTTACCGTAATACCTTTACAATATTGTCATTTCGAGCAAAGAGAGAAATCTTAATAAATTTAAGGTGGTATCAAGATATCTCCCTTCGGTCGATATGACAATGTATCATTGAAACACTACAGTAGCATATCGGGAGAAACCGGTCTACTCGACTCAAAGTATGAGTGAAAATCAGGTCAGTTTTAAATTTATCCTCAGGGCACTGCACCATAGAAACTACCGGCTCTTTTTTGGTGGCCAAAGCATCTCATTGATCGGAACATGGATGCAACAGATTGCAATGAGCTGGCTGGTTTATCGACTCACCAATTCAGCATTGCTGCTGGGCATCGTTGGATTCTCAAGTCAAATCCCTGTTTTTCTCTTCGCATCCATTGCCGGCGTTTATGCAGACAGATGGAATCGCCATCGTATACTGGTTGTGACACAGACCCTTGCCATGATCCAGGCTTTGATCCTTGCGTTTCTTACCCTGACTGGAGCGATACAAGTCTGGCACATAATCGTTTTAAGTATCTTCCTTGGTGTGATCAATGCTTTCGATATGCCCACCCGTCAATCCTTTATAGTGGAATTAATAGAAAAAGCTGAAGACCTTGGAAACGCCATTGCCTTGAATTCTTTTATGTTCAATGGAGCAAGGCTTGTAGGACCAGCGGTTGCCGGTATATTGATCGGACTTCTGGGTGAGGGTGTCTGTTTTCTCATTAACGGGATAAGCTTTCTTGGTATTATCTTTGCCCTCATCGCAATAAAGGTTCCAGAAAGAAAAAAGGTAGTGCGAGCATCCCGGATATGGCAAGAGTTGAAGGAAGGTTATTCCTATGCATTCGGGTTTGCACCTATCCGCTACATCCTTCTTCAGCTTGGATTGATGAGCTTCATGGGTATGTCCTACGCAGTTCTCATGCCCATTTTTGCCAAAGATATTCTCCACGGAGGACCTCATACACTGGGATTTCTCATGGCGGCTTCCGGTATCGGCGCCCTCACAGGTTCGATCTATCTGGCATCGCGGCAAACAATTTTGGGACTGGGACGATTCATTGCTTATGCTTCTGCTATTTTTGGTATTGGGATTATTGCCTTTTCTCTCTCAAAGATGCTCATCGTTTCGCTTTCCATGATGCTTATTACCGGATTCGGGATGATTGTTCAGATGGCTTCAAGCAACACCATTCTGCAGAGCATTGTCGATGAGGATAAACGCGGTCGCGTGATGAGCATTTACGCAACAGCAATTATTGGCGTGATGCCGCTTGGCAACCTCTTTGCGGGTACGATGGCATCCTGGATTGGCGCTCCCAATACGCTCATTGTAAGTGGGATAGCCTGCATTATCGGTTCGTTGATATTTGCTGTGAATCTTCCTCAAATAAGAAAAGAGGTTCGTCCCATTTATATTAAGATGGGAATCATTTCCGGGATCGAATGATCCCGAGCTATCCATTTTCGGTTGATTTCTGTAAATTAACACTCCAGGAGGAAAGAAAGATGAAGATATTGGGCATAAATGCAAGTCCCAGAAGTTCTAACAGCCAGACCCTGAAATTGGTCAAGGCTGTTCTAAACGGGGCAAGGTCTAAGGGTGCCGGAACGGAACTGGTGGACATCTGCAAGTTGAATATAGAATTCTGCAATGCCTGTGGGATCTGTTACAAGAAAGGGAAGTGCGTGAAGAAAGACGAATTTCAAGCCCTTTACAAGAAGGTGATGACCGCTGACGGCCTCGTCATGGGTTCTCCCAACTACTTCCGGTCGGTCACTGCCCAGATGAAGACCATGATCGACCGCATGGCCGACACCATCCATTGCCAGTTGTTGACTGGCAAGTACACTGTCAACGTAGCTACCTCGGGAGGCACCGGTCAGTACAAGCAGGTCACTGAATATTTGAATGAAATCATGCTCAACTTCGGATCTTTTGTTACCGGGAGCATAGGGGTATCCGTGAGACAGGGTCCCAAGGCTTTTGAGAATGCCGAGAGGCGGGCTTTCCGGCTTGGGGAAGACCTGACAGAAGATATCAGTGCCAAGAGGAACTATACAAAACAGCGAAGGATCATGAAGGAGAATACGACTTACTTTCAAAACTTGGTAAAAATGCACAAGGACGATTGGCCTCACGAGTACAAATATTGGAATAGGATTGGCGGTAGCTAAGGATTGGAAAGGTAACGTCATGAGGGCGTAATTCAGAACCCCGCCGCCGTCTTACCCAGGATTGCGGGGTTTATTATGTTGCAGGAGAAACGGACCTACTCGACTCCAGAGTGGTGATAATTGATAATTCAAAATAATGCGGAACAGTTGCCCCTTTATCTACCATAAAGACGAGTTTCATGACTTGCTGGAGCAGGCGCCTACTCTCCCTACGATCTTCTGCTCTATCTGGCACGCGAAAAGCAAGTTGTTCTCCTTCCCGGTGAAGGATTCGCCGCTCCGCTCTGGACCGTACGCATCTCCCTGGCAAATCTTAGTGACGCCGAATACACATTCATCGGGAAGAGACCCAGAGAGACAATGGATGCGTTTCATGGACAATGGCAGAAAAATGAACCATGAATTTAGGCAGGTGAGATCATCGAAAGGTTTCTTCCTTGTATTGATTTTTTACTTTTTCCAATTCATGCAACATTTGAAATTGAAATCAACAGTCGCATTAGTTATTATTCCTTGATTTTAACTATCCACTGATTTAAAATCACTAATTAGAGCAAAAATGAAGCAACGAAATAACAAAAAAGAACTATTCCTTGATACCATTAATCAGGTTCAGCTTGCCATAAAGAGCACCGGCGTATATCCGGCAGACCACCCCATCACTATCGAGATAATAAATAATTCCTATGAAGCGTTAGTAAATCATCTTAAAACCAAAAACATATTAACCTTAAGTGTAAATGGCAGTAAATTATTGGTGGACGACATTCCAATCGAATCCAAAAATAATTTACCCGCCAATTTCGCTCTGGACCTCGATCAACGGGCTATCGAAAGTATATCCTTTTGTCGGGGACTGTCCCAGAGAGATTATATGATTTTCATAAAAGCAATGATCCAAAAGCCACGGTCTAAAAATAAAAATGAAGATGTCGCTACGACTCTAAAAAATAACGGCGTCTCTACTATACGGCTTAATAAGATCAAGTATAAGAAAGTGTCGGAAGATTTAAAGGAGGGTGAACACAGTCATATAATAAATGCTTTTGATATTGATGATGAAAATCTATTAACACATACGGATACAAGTTTGAGTGAATTTGGGAAACACGATAATAAAAACCATGTTGATGAGCCTATTTACAGGGAACCCCAAATCGAAGAAAGAAAAGTCAATGACTTGCAAAAAAAAGAGCTGCTCCCTGATGATGAGAAAAAGGTTGAAGAATATATAAACGACTTACTGTCTGGCGGGAAAAGCGATGAAATGGAAACCTTCATTGAAGATGTATCCTCAAAAATGGATGATAAATCCATTGCAATCCGAAAAAAAGTTGCTGAGAGCCTTCAGGATGTAACTTCATCCTTGAATGAATTCGACACGTTAAAG
>JAPLJQ010000438.1 GCA_026388495.1 Deltaproteobacteria bacterium
CGACATCAGTCCTTGATCCTTTCAAACCTTGCCTGCCATCCTTTTCTCAGGTTATTTACATAATCCTGACTGCTGACGATATCGCCCCTGTCCGCCCACAATCCAAAGCTTCTCCGAAGAATTCTCTTTCCGGATGTTTTATGAACCTTCTTGCGTTGCGACAGCATATCCTGGATGAATTTCTGCTGGGAAGAGGTCAGGCGTTCGATGTCCTTGATGATTTCAATAAATTTCTCTCCCTGGAGTGTGGCGGCATTTTGCATGGCACTACCTCGATGTTCAAATGTAGCGTTATTATGATTCAAGGCCGGTAATTTGTCAATGAGAAAGGGAGGCCTGCTTCGGTTTGTCCTTGAAAAATTTCCATAAAAAAGGCAGACTATTTACACGAATGGATGTGAAAATAAAAAACCCTTACTTATAAAAATTTTTTATCCCATAGTGAACAGACTGCAACATGTCATTCGGGAAGCGGGTCATCTCGTCAGCTTTCTGCTCCGCGTATTGCGCGGCTTCAAACGCAATCAGGGATTGCTGTTATCCGGTGCAATCGCCTACTACACCTTACTGTCCATCGTTCCCATGACCATCCTCATCCTGATTGTGCTGTCGCACTTTATAGATGCAGGACAATTGTTTCACACCTTATCAGCGTATCTGGAAATGGTGATACCCGGCTATGCAGCGACTCTGACTGAACAGGCGAGGGCGTTTCTTGAGCACCGTGAGGTGATTGGCGTGATTGGATTCCTGGTGATGCTGTTTTTCAGCTCCATAGCCTTCACTGTGCTTGAAAACGCCATGTCGGTAATCTTTTTTCGTCGTGTCAGAATCATGCGTCGCCACTTTCTCGTATCCGCCATTATTCCGTATGTGTATATCTTTTTGATGGCCCTGGGTATATTGCTTGTATCGTTTGTTGCTGGCGCGCTGGAGATCCTTGCAGACAGACAATTGATCATTTTGGGATGGCGTTTCAGCCTTGAAAACACCCCCGGCGTTGTGCTGTATATCCTGGGAATGATCGGTGAGGTGCTGATGCTCACATCGCTGTATCTGGTTATGCCCGTGGGGCGTATTGCCTTTCATCACGCACTGATCGGTGGGGTTACGGCAACGATTCTATGGGAAATCACCCGTCGTGTCCTTGTCTGGTATTACTCGGCCATATCCCTGGTAAATTTAATTTATGGTTCCTTCGCCACAGTGGTGGTATTCCTTCTCAGTATAGAGGCCGCAGCGTTAATTCTCCTGCTGGGGGCCCAGGTGATAGCGGAATTTGAGCGCAAGACGGATGAACCGACCGGGGAAAGCCGATCGGGTTTTGAAACATGATGTAGCGAATTCCATCATGGTTATGATCTACGGGCAGGGCTCCTCCCATATTCTTAAGCATTTATGACTGGATTCGCACCAGGAGTATCCTGCAGAACCGATGCACCCATGAGCATCCCTGTCGCTTCCCGGCATAGGCACTTTCCTGGCTGCGGCATCAACAACATCCACCACAACCAGCCGCCATTCCACTCCATAAAGCACTACCGTATCCCAGACGATATTTCTCCTGACAGTCCCTCGTTTCCCCACGGCCAGGAACTCATAGGATCCCGCCCCTTTTTTATCTCCGGCTATTTTTCTTCCCGCGGCAAGAAGGTTTTCATAAGGTCTGTACAGGGGATCTTCGAAGAGCATGAGGCCGATCTGCTTTGAGTCCTTGTCATATAGAATCCGTCCGTCTTTCTGCATCAGCCATGCCTCATGGGGAAGCCCGTTTAAAGCGGGGACGATGACGGATGCAAGAAATGCCTCGGAGCTGAGAAGGAGACTGACTGCCCCCGCGAGTTTTTTATTTTTCAAATACACAGGATATTCGATATCGACGGCGTCTATTCCCTCGACGGATCGAAAAACATGGCTGAAGACGGGCTTTCCGGTTTTCTGCAACCGGATGACCTGCTCCTGGCCGCTTATGTCTGTGCCTTTGTACTTTTTATATTTTGCGGGCATGACGGTCACCATCCTGCCGCTGAGATCCACCGTCGCACAGTCTATGGAACCGGGCACTGAACGGCACAGACCAAGAAGCGCCTGCCCGGTTTTTCTGCCCTTGATTCCGCTCAGTGCTGCCTTTTTAGATGCCATGATGAGACGCCCGTCGATTTTCTTCAGTGAGCTGTCAATGGCAGTTTTCACGCTGTTAAGCACATCCGGAGGTTCTTTCAAGGATTGCTGGGCGTAGAGTGGGACAGCAAGAAACACCACAAAAACGATACAAAATAAAACATACATCGTCGCTACTAACAACTTTTTCATGATGATCCTCTCATGTCAGATAAATTCAGGAATAAATAATTCAACTCCCTACAGGATTGCCGAACTGAGTTTCATAAAACTTTCTTGCAGTCGCTTGGGCATCCATAACGTAAGCGTGCACCTTGTCGTAATTCTCAAACAGGAGATTTGCGATTTTGCTATCCAAAAGTTGTCTGGAAGATAAGTTGTTGATGGTTTGTATAACCTCTTCCTTAGCCATACCCTTTCTGTATGGCCGGTCTTCCGCAATGGCTGCAAATATATCTGCCACTGCCATGATTCGGGCCCCGGTACTCAATTCCTCCGCCTTGCAATGAAAGGGGTAACCGGAACCATCCAATTTTTCGTGATGATATGCCGCCCATTCCGCAATTTGTTGAAGTCCGCCAATCGTATAGATCACGTAATACGTATAGTACGTGTGACATTTAATAACGGCGAATTCGTCCCTTGTAAGCTTATCCGGCTTTTCCAAAATACTGTTGGGCACGGCCAGTTTTCCTATATCGTGCAAATTTCCTGCGACTCTCAGAAGTTGCCTTTCTGTCTCCGTGAGTCCGAATATCGTGGCGAGCATTTCCGCGGACGCTGCAACGCCGGACGTGTGGGTTGCTGTAAATCGGGACCTGAAGTCGATGATATCCCGAAAAAGCTCTGAAATTGCGATGATTTTCGAGATGTCAATTTCGATGCTCCTGTATGGACCGTGATGGAACAATAGGGGGTATAATCTCGGCGATGTCATATCCAGCCAGAATTCTTCTCTGTGAGAGATTGACAAAAAATAATCGACGATCTGAGGATGAATACTGGTACCGGATAATGATTTGATTTTATCTATGATTTGCTGATGCTGGTGCAGAATATATTGGTCACGATTGATCAAACGTTCGAGATAATCGGCCAGAAAGATCACCTGGGCTGCCAAAACGTGAGGCTTATCTATGGGCTCATCCCAGTCACGCCATTCCCTGTGATGAAACCTGACAATATTTGACGTATGTTTCAACTGGTCATATCTCTTGAGTAGAATCTCCCCGCGAATACAATGAGCATCAATATCTTTCGTTTCAAAGCGGTGAAGAGACACCTTTTCCTCTACGGACATAGCGCCTACGTCGTGGAGCAATGCAGCCGTGAAGATACTTTCTTTAATATCTTCCGACAGACCGGCTGACTTGGCCATTTCCCAGGCGGCAAAGGCAGTTCTCTGCTGGTGCTGCGCAAGTGCGGAGCTGGCCAGATCCATTGCCTCAGAAAGAGAAAGAAGCAAATTGCCGAGATTGACTACGGTTTCGCGTTGCATCTTTTCACCTCCACATGATTTCCGTATTTATCCTCAGGTGATTCAACATTGTCGGTGAACTAAACTTCATAATGTTCGTTTCAATCCTTATGCCGCAAGGTGAATGATGTTGAGTGTAATTCTTTTTCAAATAAATATCAACTGATTAGGCGGCGACAGTCACAGGGAGCAAAGATTTGGCTCCTATTCATCACCAATTGGCATACATACATATACGGAATATTACCTTTGCCATTATTCATTATTTCTATTTGACTCATTCATTAAAATAATATAGTACCTGCCATATTTATTTGGTTTCATTTTAATATTGCTTAGTGATGGGTGCATAAATATTAGGATATGAGACGCGGCAGGGAGAAAAAAATGAACTGCATCGGGCTGGATATCGGTTCCCGGACGATCAAACTTGTGGCCTGTGAAAACGGCGTCGTTGTTCTGCAGCGCAAGGCGTTGACGTCCCATGATCCCCTTGCCGTCTGTAAGGCGCTTTTGAAAGATGCGCCTGATGGTCACATTGTGGCGACCGGTTATGGCCGCCACCTGGTGAAGGGCTATCTTCCGTGCGAAACCGTAAGTGAAATCAAGGCTTTTGCCACTGGTGCCCGTGCGATCCTCCCTTCCTGCCGTACCGTTCTGGATATCGGCGGCCAGGATACCAAGGCCATTTCCCTTATGGGGAATGGAAAAATCGACAAATTTCAAATGAATGATAAATGCGCCGCCGGTACGGGCCGGTTTCTGGAAATCATGGCCACCGCCCTGGGATTGTCCCTGGATGACTTCATGCTGTCGGCCCTGTTGGCGGAAAATGCACACCCGATCAACAGCATGTGCACCGTTTTTGCCGAATCGGAAGTCATTTCCACCATTGCCCGGGGGGTGTCGAGGCCGTCGATTGCCCTGGGGATCCATCAGGCCATTGCTGCCCGCACCATTACTCTTTTGGAAAGGGTGTCCATTACCGAGGATATTCTTTTTGCCGGAGGGGTGGCCTTAAACGGCTGTATGCGGGAACAGATCGAGAAGATTCTTGATCGCCCGATCCATGTTCCCGAAGACCCGCAACTCATCGGCGCTTTCGGTTGTGCCTTGATTGCCGGAGAGAAATTCTAAGGAGGAATAAAGATGCCATTTAATGTTGCCGATGTAAAACCCTTAATCAATGATGAATTTGCCGGGGAGCCTCTCAAGAGAACCCTCCAGTATATCCAGACCAAACGGTCGGAAGGCATGCCTGTGGCGGGCGTATACTGTGGCTATGCCCCCATGGAGGTGATCCGCGCCGTCGGGGCCGTCCCGGCCATCCTCTGCGCCTTTGCCAACAAAACCATCGCAGCGGCGGAGGCCGTCCTGCCTGCCAATCTCTGCCCCCTGATCAAGTCCAGTTACGGGTTCATTATTACCGATACCTGCCCCTTCTTTGCTCTTTCCGATGCGGTGGTCGCGGAAACCACCTGCGACGGCAAGAAGAAGATGTTTGAGCTCATATCCCATTACAAACCCATGTTTGTCATGGACCTGCCGCAATTGCCAGACGAGGAGGAAGCCGGAGCCAACTGGGCGGTGATGATCACGAAGCTGAAGGGATTCATGGAAAAAACCTTTAAGACATCAGGATCACCGGAGCGCATAGAAGAAGAAATCAAAGCGACAAATGAAAAAAACCGGCTGATGAACCGCGTCTTTGATTATGCCGCGCAAAAGCCCCCTGTTTTGAAATGGAGCGAAATCTACGAACTGGCTAATCTGTCACAAGTGGCGTTTACAGGAGACCTGCATCCAATTTTTGAAAATGTGTTCAAGACGCTCGAAGAACGGAAAGCAAAAGGCATTTATTACGGCGCCGTTACGTCTCCCCGGGTGCTGGTGACGGGCTGTCCCGTCGGGGGTGATTCAAGCAAGGTTTACAAAATCATCGAAGAGGTGGGAGGCGTCATCGTGGCCATGGACGCCTGTACGGGGATGAAACCCTTTCTCACCGAGATCGAAGAAGATACGCGAGATCCCATCGCCGCCGTTGCCCGTCGCTATCTCCAGCTTCCCTGTTCCTGTATGACCCCTAATTTAAGGAGGCTGACCGAACTGGATAAGATGATCGCCCGTTTCCGGCCCGATGTCGTCATTGAAGTGGTCCTCCATGCCTGTCATTCCTACAACATCGAGGCCTACAAGATCATGAATCACGCCAAGGAGAAGCATAACCTGCCGTATTTGAAGATCGAAACTGATTATTCCGACGGCGACGTGGAGCAGATCCGCACCCGCGTGGAGGCTCTGTTCGACAGTCTGTAAATTCTGATGCGGTTGAGAGAAGAAAATTATTGAAAATAAAAGGGAAGATTCGAAGATTCATTGATGCAAGGCAATGTCATAGAAGTTCCACATCTGATCAACGACGAATACGCGGCGGACCCTGTGCGAAGAGTTCATGATTACCTTTTGAAAAAAAGGGATCAGGGCGCCCACCTCGTTGGCTTATATTGCGGTTATGCCCCTGTGGAACTGATCAGAGCGATGGACGCCGTTCCCGTTTCCCTTTGCGCTTCTTCCCGGCGAACCATCCCCGCCGCTGAAGCCGTTCTGCCCGCCAATCTCTGCCCCATGATCAAATCCAGCTTCGGGTTCATTCGCACCAACGGCTGCCTCCTTTATGAACTCTCCGAGGCCG
The DNA here is from genome assembly GCA_026388495.1 of Deltaproteobacteria bacterium. Classification (GTDB taxonomy): domain Bacteria; phylum Desulfobacterota; class Syntrophia; order Syntrophales; family UBA2185; genus JAPLJQ01. The sequence continues at coordinate 6,291 of JAPLJQ010000438.1, forward strand.
TCATCGGCGAGACGACGTGCGACGGCAAAAAGAAGATGTTCGAGATGATCGCGCACATGAAACCCACCCACATCATGGA